>NZ_JAMBJZ010000059.1:0-13531 GCF_025291155.1 Apibacter sp. | reverse complement strand
ATTACACCTACTAAAGCAGGTATTGGAAAAACGACAGTATCCATAGGATTGGCTCTTGGTTTGAATAAAATCGGTAAAAAGGCGATAGTAGCGTTGAGAGAACCATCATTAGGACCCTGTTTCGGGATGAAGGGAGGAGCTGCTGGCGGGGGATATGCCCAGGTTTTACCTATGGAAAATATCAATCTTCACTTTACCGGAGATTTTCATGCAATAACCTCTGCTCATAATATGATAACAGCCTTACTTGATAATTATATATATCAAAATCAGGGTACAGAACATGTTTTAAAAGAAGTGGTATGGAAAAGAGTAATAGATGTTAATGATCGCAATTTAAGAAATATAGTTACAGGGTTGGGAGGGAACGTGAATGGTGTAATTCAGGAATCAGGATTTGATATTACTCCGGCCTCTGAAATTATGGCTATCTTATGTTTGGCAAAGGATATTGACGATTTAAGAAGAAGAATTGAAAATATATTATTAGGATATAAAACAGATGGTAGCATTTTTACTGTAAAAGATTTAGGAATTGCAGGAGCTATTACAGTTTTGCTAAAAGATGCAATAAATCCAAATTTAGTTCAAACTTCAGAAAATACCGCAGCCTTTGTACACGGCGGTCCTTTCGCTAATATAGCTCACGGTTGTAATTCCGTTATAGCAACTAAAATGGCCATGACTTATGGGGATTATGTTATTACGGAAGCCGGTTTTGGTGCAGATTTAGGAGCTGAAAAATTCTATGATATTAAATGTAGAAAATCAGGATTAGAGCCAAAATTGACTGTAATTGTAGTAACAGGTCAAGGCTTAAAGATGCATGGTGGAGTTCATATATCTCAAATAAAAGAAGAAAATATCAAAGGTATAATCCAAGGACTTGAAAATCTTGAAAAACATATAGAAAATATCAAATCTTACGGGCAAACTGTTTTAGTCGCCTTTAACAAATTTGCTTCAGATACGAAAGAGGAGATATCGGAAATAAAAGAATTTTGTAAAAAAAGAGAAGTAGGTTTTGCCATAAATAATGCATTTATGGAAGGAGGAAAAGGAGCCGAAGATCTAGCTAAATTAGTGGTTGAAACAATTGAAAATAATCCTTCGAAAAAATTAAAGTTTGCCTATGAAGATGAAGATCCCATTAGAGTTAAGATTGAAAAGATAGCCAAAAATATATATGGAGCTTCTTCAGTAACTTTCAGCAAAAAAGCTTCCAAAAAAATAGGAAATCTGGAAAAGAGTGATATGAGTAAATTTCCGATATGCATTGCAAAAACACAATATTCATTTTCAGCCAATCCACTTTCTTACGGAGTGAGCAAAAACTTTGATTTTGAAATAAAAGACATTGTAATAAATAGAGGGGCTGAATTTATTGTTGTTATTGCCGGAGATATTCTCAGAATGCCCGGATTGCCTAAAAAACCAGTAGCTATGAATATAGATTTGGTTAATGGATTAGTCGAAGGTTTAAGTTGAGATAAATAATAAAATAGTTTCAGATATAAATAATTGAAAAAAACTATGCGAAAATTAAAATATTAGACTTTATAAAATAGTAAACTAGAATATAATTTAGTATTCTAATTTGATTACTATTACATACAAAAATATAGTTATAACATTAAATAAATACTGTAAAAATAGGGATATACGGGTTACATTGAAAGTTTCACCTGCTATCCCATTTTTAATAATCATTATATGAATAATGGATATAAATAGATTGTTCTCAGATAAAAGAACGGGAATACAATACCACTCTTCAGATAGAAAGTCGGATGCAAGAAGTGAATATCAAAGAGATTTTGATCGAGTTATATTTTCAACTGCTTTCCGCAGACTACAAAACAAAACGCAAGTATTCCCGCTTCCGGGAAGTGTTTTTGTACATAATCGGTTAACGCATTCTTTAGAGGTAGCATCAGTGGGAAGATCTTTAGGAAGTGAAATAGGTAATTATATTGCTACTGCTTATGCTTCCGATTTAACAGAATCAAACAAAGATTTATTTTGTCATAGTTTATATAATGTGATATCTACCGCATGTTTATGTCATGACATCGGAAATCCGGCATTTGGACATTCGGGTGAAGATGCTATTGCCAGTTATTTTAGTAGAAATGCTTCCCAGCTAAAGGAAAAATTTTCTACAAAACAATGGTGTGATTTTATAAATTTTGAAGGAAATGCCAATGCTATACATATTTTAACTCAGAAACAAAATGGAAAATCAGATGGAGGAATTATGCTTACCTATTCTACTCTGGCATCTATAGCAAAGTATCCCTGCGAATCAATTGCTAGAGATAAAGATTTACTATTAAGAAAAAAATTCGGTTTTTTTCAATCAGAAAAAAACATATTCAGAGATATTGCACAAGAAATGTCTATAATTATAGAGCAAGATGAACCTTTATGCTATGTTAGACATCCCTTTGTTTGGATCGTAGAAGTAGCTGATGATATTTGTTATAATATAATTGATATGGAAGATGCACAGAGATTGGGTTTTATCAATGCTCAAGTTTGTGAGGAACTCTTAGAACAAATTATTACAGAAATACAAGGTAATAACAAATGGAACAGAGTAAAAAAGAAATTGGATAGTATTGATGATAAAAATGACCGTATTTCTTTTTTAAGAGCAGTGTCCATAGGCGCACTTATATCAAGATCTGTTGAATTATATAAACACAATTTTGAGGAAATACTGAAAGGCTCTTTGCAAATTTCCATCTTTGATTTAATTGAAAAAGAATGCAAAGCTATTAGAACTATCAAAGAATTTTCTAAAACTCATATATATAATCATAGATCGGTAGTTGAAATAGAAAATGCTGGTTATAATGTAATGTATGAACTTTTAGACCATTTTATACCTCCTATTATAAAAACTGAAAATGAACGTTTGGAATATGAAAAAAAAGCTATTAAGCTTATTCCTAAACAATTTATTTACGAGGATAGTAGTGACTATGAAAAAGTTTTAGGAATAATTGATTTTGTTTCAGGAATGACTGATAATTATGCTACTGATTTATATCGCAAAATTAAAGGAATTGATATTGGAATGACCTTATAAATTGAATTTTACAAATAGTATATAATTTATTACCAATAGGGTTATAATAGAAAAAATTATTAATAATCCTACAAGTCCTAATACATCTATATAATTTATTTGTGTAATTGAAACTACTTTTGCTATTGCGTTGATACCTCTATGAAGTGCTCCGATAACAAAGAAACAGTTTGTTTTTTTAACGCAATGGAAAGATAAAAAATTAAGACTATACATAAAAGTATTTGTACCCCGATACCTAATACAGCATGAGAGTGATAATTATGTCCGTTTAAAATTATAGGTATATGCCAAATTCCCCAAATACTTCCAATAAGTATATTCTTTTTGAAAAAGTTTGCTTTTATATTTTTCTGTAAAAACCCTTTCCAACCAATTTCCACCCCTAAACCTAAAATCATTCATGGTGATATAAGAAATTATACTACTAATTATCATTACATCAAATAAAATAGTCAAGTAATATTTATTATAAAAAAATCAGGTAATGATTTTTTTATTCATCATTTAGCATAGTATAATCCGTAGCTAATTTTCTGAAACCATTTATTTCTAATACATTACCTAATAAATATCCATTGAACATAATTAAAAAGCAATAATAAAAATAGTTAAATTTAGATGTTTCATGCTTTGTTTCCAATGGGTATGCTTGAAATTCAATTCAATTGTTTTTGTTGTCTCTGAAAATTTCTTTTTTTCAACTACGAAACCAATACAGGCAGGTGTTAACATTAAAAACTCCGTTAACAAGAACGAATATATATATGATGATTTTTGTTTATTAATAATGTAAATAACACTCCCTATTATAAAAGATAATACTCTAACATAACAATATAAATTTTAAAGTTTTACGATTCATCATTAGTTGATTTATTAAAATAGGCGTTGTATTATTAAATAGTAAGGATATAGTTATAAATATACTTATCCTAATTTAAGAATAGCTATTGAAAAAAAGAAACATATACAATGATAAATGTTTGGATTAAGAAAAGAAATAGAAATTAATTAAGCAGAAAAAAGCGTTATTTTTGCATAAATGTATTTATAATACAGAATAATAAGATGCAGATTTCAGAAGATACCTTAAAAGAATTAGAATATCAAAAGATACTAGAAGAAATACTACCCTTTTGCCATTCCGAAAAATCAAGAGAATTTGTAGCTCAACTTCGACCTTTAAGAAAAGAAAAAATAAAGGAGAATTTGAATTGCGTAAATGAATATTTAGGAAGTTTTTCCAATGAAAATTATATTCCTTTCAGAGAATATAATGATATAGAAACAGAACTAAAAATGCTTCTAATAGAGAATTTTATCTTAGAAGCCAGATCTTTTCATAAAATTAGAGATTTATCTCAACTAATAAATTCGTTGATTGTTCATTTTGAAAAATTTAAAGATTATTTTCCTACTCTTCATCAGCAACTATCCCATATAGAATACACCAAAGAGATTATTGCAATGGTTAATAAAATTTTTAACCGTTTTGGGGAAGTAAAAAATGATGCAACGGTTACTCTACAAAATATCAGAGATCAAATACAAATTATACGAAAAACAATTCAGGAAAATTTTGATAAAACACTTACACATTTTTCTCAAACCGGAATTCTAGATGAGATAAGGGAAAGTGTGATAGATGATCAAAGAGTATTAGCTGTAAAGTCATCTTTTAAAAAATCGGTAAAAGGACGAGTATTAGGTTTTTCTAAAACAGGTTCTATTTGTTTTATTTTGCCTGAATCTGTTATCCAACCCAATGTAAGGTTAATGGAATTGATAAGTCAAGAAAAAAAAGAAATTGAAGAAATTCTTTTTACTTTAACCCAAAATATTCTGGAATATTACCCTTTATTAGAAAAATATCAGAAATATATATATAAATTAGATGTTATTCAGGCAAAAGCAAGATATGCAGAAGCTATTGATGCAGTCTTGCCGGAGATAACCGATTATGCAGAAGTCCATCTTGTTAATGCTTATCATCCTATATTATTCCTTACCAATAAAAGGGAGAAAAAAACAACCATTCCTCAAACATTAACATTAGATAGAGATACGCGAATTATTTGTATTTCCGGTCCAAATGCCGGAGGAAAGAGTATTACGTTAAAAACGGTAGGTTTATTACAATTAATGATACAAAGCGGTATACTTATCCCGGTTCATCCAAAATCAAAAATAGGTTTTTTTAATAAAATACTTACTGATATAGGTGATAATCAATCTATTGAAAACCAGCTTAGTACTTATAGTTCCCGATTGAGAAAAATGCAGCAAATTATAAAACAGGCAGATTCTCACACTTTACTATTAATAGATGAATTTGGAACAGGATCAGATCCGGAATTAGGGGGAGCATTGGCTGAAGCATTTTTAGAATATTTTTATGCGAAAAAATCTTTTGGAATTATCACAACCCATTATACAAATATAAAGTTAAAGATTGAAGAGTTATCTCATACTAAAAATGCTTCTATGTTATTCAATGAAAAGACTCTGCATCCTATATATAAATTAGAAGTGGGGCAGGTAGGGAGCTCATTTACGTTCGAAGTTGCTGAAAAAAATAAAATTCCTAAAGAAATTATACAGGTTGCCAAACAAAAAATTGAAAAAGACAAGGTGAATTTAGATAAAACTATTGTTAGACTTCAGCAGGAAAAATATCAGGTTGAAAAATTGAAGGGTGATTTAAATAAACAAATTGATCATTCTGAAGAAAAGAAAAGACAATTGTCAGATACTATAAACAGTTATAAGCAAAAATTGGTGAATTTCCAAAAATTATATGATGAAGAAACACGTTTAAATCAATTAGGACAAAAATTTGAGAAATACATAGAAGCCTATTCCAACGGAAAGAAAAAAAGAGATATTTTAAAAGATTTTTCTAAAATTTTAGAACAAGAGAAATACAAAAAGACTCAAGCAACTGAAGTTGAAAAAATCCAAACTAAAAGACAACGAACTAAAGTTAAAACAGAATTAAAAAAAGAGGAAATAAAAAAACAGTTGCAAGAAACCAAAGCAGAAGAAATAAGAACAACCACTGATAGAGCTCAAAAATGGATGAAGGAAGGAAAAAGAGTTAGAATTAAGGGGAGCAGCAGTGCTGCAACTATAGATAAGATAGAAGGAGAAACCGTATTTCTCAATTATGGCTTGTTTACAACCAAAATTTCAGTATACGAAATTGAAAAAGTTTAGGGATTTATAATTTGAGAATGTAATGAATTACTTACTTACTGAATAAATTTTTTCATATTTTCTGGAGTAGGAACCATACAACTTTCCTTTTTTCCAAACCAACTATAGCGATTTCTAGCCAAATATGAATATATAGGATTACGTATAAGTGCAGGAAGTATCAAAAAAACAGATAAGAGATTATATGGAAACCCTAGCTTTTGAGCTATTTTTATTACAGCAGTACTTTTTGTATAATAAGCTATTCCAGTTTCATATAAAATTATAGAATTAAAATCTTTAGTAGAAAGATTTCTATCTTTCAAAAAATTCTGTCCAAATTCCGATTGAAGAGAAGAAAATTTAAATAAATTTTTTTTGTCTCTTTTAATAATGAATTGAATAGTAGAATTGCATAAATTACATACACCATCAAACAAAATAATATATTTTTTCATAATCAATGAACACTATTTTTTTGGATTAATACTTCATATTCCGGCATTAATCTAATAATAAATTTTTTACAAAAAATTTCCAATTGAGGGAAAAATTCGAGAAAATGATTTTCTATTTTTTTTTCTTGTAAATAAATTTCTTTAATGGAATTACCCATATCAGCAATATGATGATTAAATTTAGACTTTTTGGTTAGATGATGTAAAGTCCATTCTATACCTTCATACGTTCTGTATTTGTCAAACCAATCATCTTCAATTAAAGTATTTAAGATTTTTTCTAATTTTTTTGGAAACAAAATTTCTGTTCCAATTACTAATTCATAACACGATTTTTTAAAAGTCTCAAATTCATCATTACTGAATAAATACCAATTTTTTATTAGAAAATAATCATAAATTACATCCGTTATTATAGGAGCAAATTTTCCATATGATTTATGGAAAATACTTGTAGTTTGCTTTACAATAGGATGAGAATCGGTAAATGAATCGATATGTCTATGTAATAATATACCAGTAGCAATAGATTGCGGATAATTTTGATAATCTTTACCTCGAACAATTTCACCCAATACGTTACCTAATTGTATATCAGGTATTTTATATGATAGCAATTGATGAGCTACAATGTTCATTGATTTTATGTAATTATTCTTTCAAGTTTTCTCTATAAATAGATTTTAAATAATGCCTGGATTTTTATATTTTATATTATTACCTCTTAGTAAAATTGAATATTTTTCCTGCATTTCTTGTTTAATAGATGGATTCAATTTTAATGCCAGCTTTAAAAATTTTTCGCTCTTTTCATTATTCTTTAATAAGAAATAACAATTGCTTAATTGATAATATAATTCTGCTCTATGGAAATTTTCAAAACTTTTATGCAATATAAGAGCTGCCTTGGAATAATCGCCTAAACTCATTAATAATTCAGAATAAGCCAACCAATTATAAAAATGATTTGGTTCTAAATCTATAATTATTTTAAAAGAGTCAGAAGCTTCTTCGTATTTACCTAATTGAATATTTAAGTAAGCATATTTTTTCCAGTAATTTACTTCTTTAGATTCTACATCCAAAGCCTTTTTTATATAATGCAATGCCTCCTCATTGTTACCTAAAGTATCATAAATATCAGAAAGTTCAAACCATGCTTTATCAAACTGTGGATCCTCTTTTACCGCTTTTTGAAAAGAATTAAGAGCTTGAATAGGTTTGCGAAGTTTGTTGTAAGCCTGACCGATTTTGAAAAGAGTAAATGCTGCAGTGTCATCAAAAACAAGCGATTCACTATATACAGCTATGGCTTGTTCCCATTTATTAAGCTTTTCGTAGCAGAAGGCTTTTTGTGTGTATCCGGCTATACTCTTAGGATTAATAATTACTGTATAATCAAATGCATATAAAGCCTTTTCATACCAATTAAGATTTAAATATTGCAAGCCTAACTGGAACCACGCTTCTTCTGAATAAGGGTTTACATCTATAAATTGATTTAAAAAAGTAATACATTCTCGGTGATGATGTAAAATTTCGTAGCAATGTATACAGGAAAATAATGAATATTCATCTTTCTCATTGTATTCCAAAGCTTTTTTATAAGAATTTAATGCTAAAGTAGGTTCATTAATCTCCAAATATTCATTTCCCAAACAATTATATATATAATCTTCGTCCTCCTCATTTTTTAAGGCTGCTAAATAGAAATCTATAGATTTGAAAGGAAATTTTCTTAAAGACCAATAACGAGCCGTTGCGATTAGATAATCTGTGTTAGCAAAACATAATTCTTTAAGATTATCTATTAAACCGGAAGCATTGTGTAAATCTTCAGTTCCTACAAAATATTCGAGCTGTTTAACTTTAATATCAATGTTATTTGGATAAAGAGAAAATGCAATATCAATCGCTTTTAAAGCATATTCGAAATCATAAATATCCAAGTAGAAAGAAATAATTTCGCAAAACTCATCTGCTTCAAAATAAATAGATTTGTTTTCTTCCAACATTTCTTCAAACATATTAACTAGCTCATTGTCAAAAAAATCTTCCACTTAGTTTTATTTATTTCTTTTAAATTATGTAAATATAATTAAAAAAAAAGTAAAATAACTATTTAAAATAATTTATTATTCACAAGTATTAAACATAATTTATATGATTTAATATAAAAATTCTATTTCTTTAATCCTAAATTTTTTAGTTCCCATGTTTTCAACTTCAACTTGTAAAAGTCCATCATTATCTACTTTGCTAATTATCCCGTTTATTATAGATTCATTAATTTTAAAAGCCATTACCTTTCCTTTGCCAAATAAATGATAATTATATGTGTTAAGAAGAAAAAAAGAATCGTTTAAAATATGAAAATTTGTCTTAAATTCATGTATTAAATCATTTACCAATTCAACAAGTTCAAATTTTTGAGATGAAAAGCAACTCAATGATGAGGCATGAGGAATACCTGGAAATTCTTTCTGAAGAACATTAATGCCAATACCTATAATAAAAGTATTCCCTGATTTTTCAATTAATATTCCACTGACCTTTTTTTTATTGATGAGAATATCATTGGGCCATTTTATAGTAGCATCGGTTTTTGCCTGTTTTTTTATAAAACGACAAACCATTATAGCTACCCAAAAACTGAGAAAATTATTTGTTATAGATGAATCGGTAAGACAAAATGTCAGAGCTATATTTTTTCCCGGTTCAGATATCCATTTATGGCCATTAACTCCCTTGCCTTTCGTTTGTTGAAAAGAATACACCCCATGAAAATTTGATGCATAATCAGACAAATGCTCTCTTACAAAATCGTTCGTAGATTCAATTTTATCAAAATATTCTAATGGCATAGGATTTGACCAATACAAATTAATGATAAAATTATTAAATAAATTATAATTAATATAAGTGTTAAAATGATTATTTTTGCATAAAATGAAAAATAATCACGAAAGATATATTATAATATTTGAATAATAGACTATTAGATGGATGAAACACAGATCGAAAAAAAAGCATTATTAGAAAATATAATAAAAGGGATAGAAGAAGTTAAAGGATACGATATAACTATTTTGAACTTTACTAAATTAGAAAATACGATTACAGATTATTTTGTCATATGTACCGGCGGAACCAATACACAAGTTTCGGCAATTTCCAATTCTGTAGAAAGGTACGTGAGAAAAAATTCTAAGGATAAGCCTTGGCATGTAGAAGGAGTTGACAACCAGCAGTGGGTCTTGATGGATTACGTATCCATAGTTGTTCATATTTTCCAACCCGAATATAGAGAATACTATGATTTAGAAAATTTATGGGGAGATGTGGAAATTATAAAAATTCCTAATCCGGAAAATTAAAAAGATCTTTAAAATTGCATAATCCTATAATTATAAAATAAGACTTAATTTTGGAAACAAATAATAATAACAAAAATAAAACGAAAAAAAATAATAAACCATTTTCATTTAATTGGTTTTATGGTATATTAATAATATTTGCAGTATTATTGATTTTTCAAGAATTTTTAAATTCGGGAAAAGATGTAAAAATAGGTGTTGATAAGTTTTTTTCATATTTAGAAAAAGGATATGTTAAAAAAGTGGTGTTTTTAAACGGATCATCTGAAGTAAAAGTTTATTTAACTCAGGATGCTATGAAAAACCCTGAAGTGTATGATATGAACAATCAAGGCTTCAGTCCGTTTAGGCAATTATCAGATTCACCTCAATTTTCATTTATAGCCGGCGATAAACAGCTTTTTGAAGAAAGATTCAATGAAAATAAGGCTAAATATAAATTAACTACTAATTTGGAATTTGAAAATCCTAGTCAATGGGGAGATGTAACGATACAATTGTTACTGCCTTTATTATTCATTGGATTGCTTTGGTTTTTCTTATTTAGAAAAATGACAGGCGGTGGAACCGGTGGCGGTGGACAAATATTTAATATAGGACGTTCTAAAGCTAAACTTTTTGATGAAAACGATAATGTAAGAGTTACTTTTAAAGATGTAGCTGGATTAGAAGGAGCTAAAGAAGAGGTAGAAGAGATTGTTGATTTTTTGAAAAATCCTGAAAAATATACTAAGTTAGGAGGTAAAATTCCTAAAGGAGCTTTATTAGTGGGCCCTCCGGGAACAGGAAAAACACTTCTAGCAAAAGCCGTAGCAGGTGAAGCAAAAGTACCTTTTTTCTCTTTATCTGGGTCTGATTTTGTAGAAATGTTTGTTGGGGTAGGAGCATCAAGAGTAAGAGATTTGTTTCGTCAAGCTAAAGAAAAATCACCTTCAATTATTTTTATTGATGAAATCGATGCAATTGGTAGGGCCAGAGGTAAAAATAATATTACCGGATCTAATGACGAGAGAGAAAACACGTTAAACCAATTGTTAACAGAAATGGATGGATTTGGAACCAATACGAGCGTGATTGTATTGGCTGCAACTAACCGAGCTGATGTGCTAGATAAAGCTTTAATGCGTCCGGGACGTTTTGATAGATCTATTTATGTAGATTTACCGGATCTAAATGAAAGAAAAGAAATATTTCAAGTTCATCTAAAGCCATTGAAGATAGATGAAGATTTAGATATAGATTTTTTAGCAAAACAAACTCCGGGATTTAGTGGAGCTGACATAGCTAATGTTTGTAATGAAGCTGCTTTAATTGCGGCTCGTAAAGGGAAAGAAAGCGTAGGAAAACAAGATTTTCTTGACTCTGTTGATAGAATCATTGGTGGGTTAGAGAAAAAGAATAAAGTAATTAAACCACATGAGAAAAAAAGAGTTGCTTTCCATGAAGCAGGACATGCCACTATTAGTTGGATGGTAGAACATGCCGCTCCATTATTGAAAGTAACCATAGTACCAAGAGGTCGCTCTTTAGGTGCAGCATGGTATTTACCTGAAGAAAGACAATTGACAACTACAGAACAAATGTTAGATGAAATTTGTGCAACTCTAGGAGGAAGAGCCGCAGAAGAAGTTTTTTTTAATAATATCTCTACGGGAGCATTATCTGATCTTGAAAGAGTAACAAAGCAAGCTAATGCTATGGTTACTATTTACGGATTGAGCGATAAGATAGGTAATATTTCTTATTATGATAGTTCAGGTAATGAATACGGATTTACTAAACCTTATTCCGAAGTAACTGCAGAAACTATAGATAAGGAAATCTCTAAAATTATTGAATCTCAATATAAAAGGGCAATACAGATTTTATCTGAAAACAAAGATAAACTTTCTATGCTCGCTAATAAATTATTAGAAAAAGAAGTCATATTTAAAGAAGATTTAGAAGAAATTTTTGGAAAACGCAAATTTGACGATGAAACTTTTTCCGAAGAAATACGAGAAGTTGAAAATAAAGCACAAAATTCTTCGGAAAACGAATTTAAATCCGAATAATAGAAAATAATTTAATAAAATTTAAAAATCTTACGTATTTATGAACTAAAAAGTTTTTTTTATATATTTGATTACAAAAATAATTTTGATTTTTAACTTTTATAAAGTGAATGGGATTTCTTAACAAAATATTTGGTAAAAAAAACAAAGAAGAAGCTACTAATCTAGATTTTTATAATGATAGAGAAGAAGAGGATGTAGCATTTGCTAGGAAATTTAAGGCAGGTGGAGGTATGTTTTTCTATTGTGAAAACAAAGAAGAATCTTTGCAATATTTACATAATATACTTAAAAATGAAGACATCAGTGAAGTGCTATGTGTAGACCCTAAACTTATTTCGATGATTAATTGCTTAGATTGTAATTATACAAGCCATAGTACGGGAGATCAAGATATTGCTTTAATAAACTGTGAATATTTGGTGGCCTTAGATGGATCTATTATGATTTCATCGGATCAGACTTATCATTTAAAAAAGTCTGATTTACCTCAAAAAATAATAGTTTGGGCAACTCCAAATCAGATAATTACTTCCTCAAGCGTAGGTCTAGCTAAAATAAGATACGCTAAAAAAGATAAAATACCATCTAATATAACTTCCTTATATGGCAATCAAGTGCAAGGATTTAGTAGTGTTTCAAATGCAAAAAAATTGTATTTGCTTTTAGTTGAAGAATAATTTTTAATTTTGTGAAAACGATAATTATCCGTTCCCTATCAGGATTAGTATATGTGTTGCTTATTTTTTTATGCACTACTAATTTTTTATCAGACTTATTACATATTTATTTCGATATAAAAATAAATCCATGTTATCTACTTTATGGCTTACTCACAATTTTTCTATTAGGAAGCGTTTTAGAGACCATAAAACTTTTAAAATATTCAAATATTATATATAAGATATTAACATTTGTTTTAATAGGTATCGTATATTTTAACTTTTCTCAAAGTTTTTTTAATAGCAGTTTTAGTTTAAAAATATTATATTGGAGATATATATTAATTTTAATATTATTTATTCTCTCAATTGTAACTCTATTTTATTATTCAGACGAACTCTATACAGATAGTGCCAAACTAATCTTTACTACTGCGTATTTGAGCATTCCTTTTAGTCTTTCTTTAACGATTCCAAAAAGTATAAATCCATTAACGCCAGAGATTTTCTATGTATTTTTACTATTATGGATCAGTGATAGTTTTGCCTATTTAGTGGGAAGTAAATTTGGGAAAAGAAAACTTGCGCCTAAAATTTCTCCTAATAAATCGGTTGAAGGTTTGATCGGAGGGATACTGGGAACTATCCTAATAGGTTTTCTATTGGAATATCTCGTACCAGGATTACG
>NZ_JAMBJZ010000058.1:0-13708 GCF_025291155.1 Apibacter sp. | reverse complement strand
AAATTATTTGAATATTAGTTTTTCTAAAATGCTTATTACAGCTTGATCCTAAAATATCCCAGTAAGTATTTTTTATATTGATAAATAAACAGTTAGCAGACTGTTTACATTTATTAGAGCTTCAACTATTAAATAGAAATTAGTTTTAAATATAATTTTATAAGATCAATTTTCTCCTTTTACTTGGAAATATGTATTGATACACATTCTTTTATCAACCCGAAATTTTCTTTTGATATTTTTTTATAAACTTTTCCCTATTATTAATAATAGCTTCTAATGCTTTTAGAACATCTACTTTCTCTCGAGAGAAACGTGCTCGTACATTTTCAGGAGTTATATTCAATAACTTAGATGCCAAAATATAATCCCCAACTTCTATTTTTCTTTTTATTTGTTCTGATGTCATAACAATACTATATTTTTTGATATATTTGCTTTATCTGAAAGCAAATATATATACATTTTGTTTATTTTAAAATTATTTTACACTAAATGTATATTTTTTTATATTAAACATGAATACCGTTACCATTCTAAACGAGATTAAAAAATATTACGGATTTACTAAAGATTCTCAATTAGCTAAGCATTTAGGAATATCTTCCCAAATATTATATAATTGGAAAATGCGAAATTCATACAATATTAAGCTCATATATACAAAATGTGAAGTTTTTAACTACGAATGGTTATTAAACGGAGCTGGCCCTATGTTAAAAAAAGATATTGCTAATGAGGCAAATAGTAATCTACCTATAACCGAGGAATCTAAGTATAGCTTTCAAAAAGGTAAAAAGAATTACTTGCCTTTGTATAATTTAGATAATATCGGAAATCTAAAAAATATTTTAACTAGAAGCCTAGATCAAAAATTTATTATTGATTTTATTAAAATCCCAGATTTAGCTGATTGCGATGGAGCTACTTATGTTAAGGGTAATTCTATGGCACCTATTATTAAAAGCGGAGATATTATCATTTTTAAGACTATTTCATTTAATGATATAATATGGGGAGAACTTTACTTAATTGAATTTAGTATGGACGATCACTCATTTTATATTCTAATAAAATATATTCAAAAATCTGCTAAAGGAGAAAAATTTGTTACACTTACCGGAGTAAACCCTAATCATTCTCCCCAGGATATTCCTATTTCAAAAATAAACGCTATTGCCTTTATCCGAGCTAGCATACGAAAATTTTAAAGGTTTATATTTTTTCTTTTAAAGACTTTGCATCTTATGCTTTTTTTATTAAATTATGTACGCTTGTTGTGACAAAATGATATTTTTTTGATATATTTGCCTAAAAATTAGCCTAATATATAAACGAGGTATTTATATAAATTTTATTTGATCTTTTATTTATAACTAACAAGCCATGAAAAAATCAACAATTTTGAGCAAGATTAAACTATTTTATGGATTTAAAAAAGATTCTGATTTGGCCAGATATCTTGGAATTTCCCCTCAAACGTTCTCAAATTGGAAAAAAAGAAATACTTACGACTCTTTACTACTTCATACAAAATGTCCCGAAATAAACTTAGAATGGCTATTAACAGGAGAAGGCCAGATGTTGAAATCATCTGCTTTAGATAAAGACTTCCCTATTTCTATCCTGGAAGATCCATTGCTTAAATTACAAGAAAGAAATAATTTTAATATACCCCTATACAATCTAGATTCTAATGGTGGTTTTAAAAATATAATCCTAAAAAAATCAGTAAACACAATTATCTCAAACTTCTTAAAAATACCTAACCTATCTGATTGTGATGGAGCAATTTATATAAATGGAGAATCTATGCTCCCTTTATTGAAAAACGGAGATATAATTATTTTTAAAAATGTATCTGTAGATAATTTGTTTTGGGGAGAATTATATGTTATAGAGGTTGCATTAAGCGAAGATTCCAATCATACTTTTATAAGACACATTCAAAAGTCCAATTTAGGTAAAGGATACATTAAGCTTGTGAGCTCTAACCCTATATACGAACCTAAAGATGTTGCTATAAATAAGGTAAATGCTCTTGGTATGATACGAGCGAGTATTAGATATCATTAATGGTTGAGAAAACTATAAACTATTTTCTTTATAAACTATTACAGCTTAATATGAAAAAATTTTGATCACTTTACGGAGAAAATGTAACCGGATTACTTTCAATTATATTATTTTAAATATATCATCTAAATATAATAATACTTCTAAAAAAGCTTTATACTAAAAAATCAAGACATTATGTCTTTTATTTCAATTTAAATCACTAAAAATAAGACATTTTGTCATTATTTGAGTATTTTTTACTTACATTTTGATCAATTAACTGCATGAATATCTTATTACTCAATTTGGTTTATATTTTGCTAAGGTTAAAAACGTAAGAGATTAAAAAATTATGGATTTTAATAAATTAACCATCAAATCACAACAAGCCTTGCAAGAATCTCAAGTTATTGCCCAAGGTTTAGAAAACCAGGCTATAGAGCCTGCACATTTGCTTAAAGCTTTATTGGAAAGTGAGGCAAGCGTGATAACTTTCATTTTAAAAAAACAGAATTCAAATTTAGCATATATAAATTCCGAACTTCAATCAATACTCAATTCTTTACCTAAGGTTAGTGGAGGACAGCTCTATCTTTCACAAAACTCAAATAAGGCTTTAAATGAGGCCCAATTGGAAGCTACCAAGATGAAAGATGAGTTTATAAGTTTGGAACATATTTTTTTAGGACTACTTTCCGTTAATGATAAAACCTCACAATTATTAAAAAAACAAGGGGTAACTAAAGAAGGAGTTCTAAAAGCCATTGAAGAAATTAGAAAAGGTGAAAGAGTTACCTCTCAATCGGCTGAAGATACATACAATTCATTAAACAAATATGCCAGAAACCTTAATGAATTAGCACAAGAGGGTAAACTTGATCCTGTCATTGGTAGAGACGATGAAATAAGAAGAGTTTTACAAATTCTTTCTCGTAGAACTAAAAATAATCCAATATTGATTGGTGAACCCGGCGTTGGGAAAACGGCCATTGCCGAAGGTATCGCTCACCGTATTATTAATGGAGATGTTCCTGAAAATTTAAAGGATAAAACTATTTTCTCTTTGGATATGGGAGCATTGATTGCCGGAGCTAAATACAAAGGAGAATTCGAAGAACGTTTAAAAGCTGTAGTCAAAGAAGTGACGGCTTCTAATGGAACTATCATTCTTTTTATAGATGAAATCCATACATTGGTGGGCGCCGGAGGTGGTGAGGGAGCCATGGATGCTGCCAACATTTTAAAACCTGCATTAGCACGAGGTGAACTTCGTTCTATAGGAGCTACTACTTTAAACGAATATCAAAAATATTTTGAGAAAGATAAGGCCTTGGAAAGGCGTTTCCAAAAAGTAATGGTCGAAGAACCTGATGTAGACGATGCTATAGCCATTTTACGAGGTATCCGAGAAAAATATGAAGCACACCATAAGGTACGTATTAAGGATGAAGCCGTGATTGCTGCTGTAGAACTTTCCAATCGTTATATTTCAGATCGTTTTTTACCCGACAAAGCTATTGACTTAATGGATGAAGCTTCTGCTAAACTTCGTATGGAGATGAATTCCAAGCCTGAAGAGCTGGATGTGCTCGATCGTAGAAAAATGCAACTGGAAATTGAATTAGAAGCAGTAAAAAGGGAAGCCGAAAGCCCTACTTCAAATGAGAGCATTAAACAAGCTAATGAAAAAAGGTTAGAAAATGTTAAGGAAGAATTATCCCAGCTTAATGAAAAAAGAAATGAATTGAGTGCTTCTTGGAAGTCTGAAAAAGAAAGAGCGGATAAAGTACAGGAAATTCGTAAAAATATTGAAGAATTTAAACTTGAGGCTGAAAGAGCGGAACGTTCGGGAGATTATGGAAAAGTAGCCGAGCTTCGATATGGAAAAATAAAGGAACAAGAAGCAGCATTAGCTAAAGCTGAAGAAGAATTATCCGATGACCGACCAAGATTGATAAAGGAAGAAGTAAATTCTGAAGACATTGCTGATGTTGTAGCAAAATGGACTGGAATTCCGGTTACTAGGCTTGTACAAAGTGAACGTGAAAAATTATTAAATCTGGAATCGGTACTTCATAAAAGAGTAGTTGGACAAGAAGAGGCTATTGAAGCTGTAGCAGATGCAATTCGTAGAAACAGAGCCGGTTTGAATGATGAAAGAAAACCCATTGGATCTTTTTTATTTTTAGGAACAACGGGAGTAGGTAAAACCGAATTGGCAAAAGCCTTGGCTGAATTTTTATTTGATGATGAAAATTCTATGACTCGAATAGACATGAGTGAATACCAGGAAAAACATTCTGTGAGCAGATTAGTGGGGGCCCCTCCGGGATATGTGGGATATGACGAAGGTGGACAATTAACCGAAGCTGTAAGAAGAAGACCATATTCAGTGATCTTACTGGATGAAATTGAAAAAGCGCATCCCGATGTATTTAATATTTTATTACAAGTATTAGATGATGGAAGACTTACCGACAATAAAGGAAGAACGGTTAATTTTAAAAACTCCATTATTGTGATGACCTCTAATTTAGGTTCTCACTTAATTCAAGAAAAGTTTGAAAAATTAGAAGGTGATAATTATAAAGAAATTTTGGAATTGACCAAGCAACAAGTATTAGAATTGTTGCGAAAAACTTTGCGCCCTGAATTTTTAAACCGAATTGACGAAACTATCGTATTTAAACCTTTGAATAAAAATGAAATTCGAAATATCATAGATATACAATTAGATTCACTCAACAAAATATTGGACAAGAAGGGAATTCACATGAGCATGACTGATGAAGCTAAAGATTATATTATGAGTAAAGGATACGATCCCAGCTTTGGAGCCAGACCACTGAAACGTTTAATTCAGCATGAAATCTTAAATCAATTATCAAAAGAAATCCTTGGGGGTAAAATAAACGAAAACGATTCTATCATTGCAGATTATTTTCCAGAAACCGGTCTTGTTTTTAGGAGAGAAAATTAAAAGATAACCATTTGTTGATATTTTATATTAGGGTATGTTTTTCACATGCCCTTATTTATTTCTATATTCTAGGTATAAATAAAGCTTTTATTCATTTTCATCAAATTTATATAGCATTGCATTAAGAATAATTAAAGTATTGAAAAACTGTTATCAATTGTATTTATTGAATTTCATATACAAAAATGTAGTCGCTTTTTTTTAAATTGAGAAATCAAGGTTAAAAAATAAATTTTAAAATTTAAATAATGCATCCAAGTTATATTAAAATCACAACATATTTATCTTATGGTCATAAGAATACATTAGGATTATTTATATAAAATTATATTATTACATACCATTGTAAATTAAAAGAAATATTATAAAAAATGTTTTAACTTAAATTTGTAACAAAATATATAATCATTCTACTTATAAGATTGAAAATTCATTTAAATAAGAATGAAAATAAACAATAGTATAATCGCTTTTTTCATAGTTGGATTTGTCTCAGCGCAAAAAGTATGGTCTTTTAATGATTGTTTATCTTATGCTAGGGAAAACAATTTGCAAGTGCTTGCATCAAAACTAAATGAACAAGTTCAAGAAAGTAATTTAAAAATTGCCAAGAAAGAAAAGCTTCCAGATCTTAAAGGAACCATAACTAATGGGATAACCTTTGGACCTTTAGCTACACAGAAAGTACATCAAGATGGTATGGATTTCAATATCGACTCCTATTATAAATATACAGAAGGATACCAAAACAATCTTGCATTAGAATCATCCATATTACTTTATAATAATAGACGATTACGATTAACTGAAGAGAAAAATTCATTTTTAGTACAACAAAATCACTATACTACAGAAAAAATTAAAAACGATATTTCTTTACAGCTAGTAGGAAATTATTTAACTGTATTGCTTAATAAAGAGCTTTTGGGGGTTCAAGCCAATTCAATGGACACTCAAAAACAAGACAAAGACAGGAATGAAAAGTTATTTAAAGCCGGTAGCATTCCTTTAAGCACTTTGTATGAATCAAGATCAAATTTGGCTAATGCTAAGCAAACCTATGAAAATGCCAAGATAGAGGTAGACCGATCACTTATGGTCTTAGCTATGTTGCTTCAAAAAGATTATAGAGATTTTCAAATTGAAGATGTTAAAGTATCTGATGATATAGGTATGCCTCTCATTAATATGGATGATGTAATAAATTATGCATTTAACAATCAACCGGTTATAAAATCTGCTGAAATAGCTGTTGAATCAGCAAAGAAAGATATAGACATTGCAAAAACCGAATTTTACCCTTCTATAACAGGTGGATATAAAGTAAGCACATTTTATCAAGATTATTTTGATAGATCCAGTAAATCCCTAGATGATCAATGGTACGATAATCACTCACAAATGCTATCTGTGGGATTAAATATTCCAATATTTAGTAAGGGAACTAATAAGATTAAAGTTCAGCAATCCAGAATTAATCAGCTTATACAAGAAAATCAACTTGATCAGGAAAAATTAAATTTAAAGCAGAATATACAAACTTCTTATTTTGACGTAAATTCAGCTTTCCAAACCTTTAATTCAGCTAAGGAACTGGTTTCTTCTACTGAACTCTCTTACGAATTTGCACAAAAAAGCTTCGCAGCCGGAAAAATTAATATATACGATTTAAATACTGCAAGAAATAATTATTATAATGCATTATCTCAAATGCTTCAAGCTAAGTATTCATTCCTATTTAGATTAAAAATTCTAGATTTCTATATTGGAAAACCATTAGAAATATCATCTAATGAAAATGAAAATTATAATAATTTAACTCCTAGCAAAAAAGCTGTTCAGGCTATCAATGATCTTACAACTACTGAAGTAGAAATAAAAAAACCTGAAACACTTAAACCTGCTATTAGTATCCCTGAAAAAAATAATAACAAAAATAGCTCTACCCCAATAAAACCAACTAATAAAAAAGTAGAAAAAGCTGCGGATACTAAATCTAAAGAAACAAATACGATTAAAAATGAAGTAAAAGAGACCACTAATAAGACTACTTCTTCTGCTAACACTAAGAATAAATCTAAAGAAGTAAAAGCTATTCCTTCTAGTAATAAAAATAATACAGCTATCACGACAACTCCTGCATCACCGGCACAGCCAGTATCAAAAAGTGAAGCAGATGCTAAACGTGAAGCCTTAATTAAAGAAAGAAGATTAAAATATAGTCAAGGCGCCAAACCTCAATTCCAAAATGAAACAGAAAGAGAAGCCTTAATCAAGGAAAGAAGAGCTAAACTGAGCAAAGGAATATAATTAATTACATATGAAATAAAAAAACCTTTAACTTTGTTGTTAAAGGTTTTTTTTTAACCATAAACATTTAAATACACTTACCATACAATTTTTGTATGTATTTTCCTATAATATCAAACTCTAAATTTATTTTGTCCCCTACTTTTAAAAACTTCAAATTGGTATTCTCCCAAGTATAAGGTATAATAGCTACTGAAAATTCATTTTCTTTACTATCCACTACCGTCAAACTAATTCCGTTAACCGTAATAGAACCTTTTTCTACAGTTATATTTTCACCATTATAAGTAAAGGTAAGTAAAAAACTTCCTTCTTGATTTTCAATTGATTTCAATTCTCCAACTTGATCAATATGTCCCTGAACGATATGTCCATCCAATCGATCTGAAACTTTGACACATCTTTCAAGATTAATTATATCTCCGGTTTTAAGTTCTGAAAAATTTGTTTTTTTTAAAGTCTCTGCAATAGCAGTAACCGTATAGAAATTCGGATTTATATCCACAACGGTAAGACATGCTCCATTATGCGCTATACTTTGATCTATCTTCAATTCATCAATAAATGATGCGAATATAGATAAGGAAAGATTTTCTCCTTTTTTTTCCAGATTAACAATCTTTCCCGTTTCTTCCACAATACCTGTAAACATATTTTTTATTTTTTATTCAAAAGTAATATTTTAAATCTTCTTTATAAGGAACTCTTTTATAAATGATTCGAAAAGACTACAACTCAATATGATTCATTATAAAATTCACTACTCAATATAACAAAATATCTTTATTTCATATAGTAATATTTCTATTTTCTTACATACCTATAAATTAAATATATAATTTTTTCTACATTTGTTATAATAATTTCACCGTTTATATATGAGCGTTAAAAATAATAAGTTAAAAGTAGGAATAAGTATTGGAGACCCTAATGGAATAGGTATCGAAGTAATACTTAAAACACTTCAGAATAAAGAAATATTAGATTTTTTTACTCCCATTATTTTTGCTTCAACTAAATTAATATCACATCAGAAAAATATATTTGGATTAAATTCCATTTATTTCCAAGGAATTTTTAAACCTGAAGAAGCTATACCCGGAAAAATTAATGTTGTCAATCTTTGGAAAGATAATATATCTGTTCAGTTCGGCTCACCTACAAATGAAAGTACTAAAATAGCAAAAGCCTCTTTATTAGCCGCTTTAAATGCATTAAAACAAGACGCAATAGATGTTTTAGTAACAGCCCCTATTAATAGAGAAGCCATGCAAACCCAAGGCTTTAATTACTTTGGACACACAGATTTTCTAGAAAATCAATTAGGAGAAAAATCTCTTTTGCTCCTTAAAAATAATGATTTAAAAATTGCTTTTGCAACATTTAATTTGCCTATATCAAAAGTTCCTGAGATGTTGAGTAAAGAATTAATTAAAAAACAAATTAAAGCTTTACATACTACATTAATTCAGGATTTTTGTATAGAAAGACCTAAAATTGCTGTTTTAGGATTAAATCCTCATGCAGGGGATCATGGGCTTTTAGGCAATGAAGAATTAAACTATATTGAACCGGCAATTAAAGAATCTTTTGATAGAGGAATTCTTGCTTTCGGTCCGTACTCTGCAGATAGCTTCTTTACTCCTACTGTATATTCTTCTTTTGATGCAATTTTAGCCATGTATCATGATCAAGGACTTATACCCTTTAAAACTCTCTCCTATGAATATGGAGTTAATTACACCGGCGGACTGTCGGTTATTCACACTGAACCCAACCATGGTACAGCTTATTCTATAGCAGGACAAGGGATTGCCGATCCTAAATCTTTTGAGCAAGCAATATTTGATGCCATAAAGATTTATAAAACAAGAAATGAATACATTGATCTCAAATCTAATATGCTACAAAAAGCAAAGATTGAAGGTATTGATATTTCGGTTGACGAAGACCTACCAGAAGAAGGAGAACTCTAATAAATATAGAACGTTATTTTTAATCCATTAGATTAAGATTCGCACAAATAAAAAAAACTTTAAAATTTCTTTTAAAGTTTTTTTTATAATTCTTTCTATCTAGCTATATTAACAGCTCTCGTCTCACGTATTACTGTAACTTTTACTTGTCCCGGATAGGTTAATTCATTCTGAATCTTTTCACTTATTTCAAAGGAAAGCTGCGATGCTTTTTGATCATCTATTTTTTCACTTTGCACCATAACTCTAAGTTCTCTACCTGCTTGTATAGCATAAGCCGTATTAACTCCATCAAAACTTAGTGCTACATTTTCTAAATCTCTCAACCGTTGGATATAAGATTCAACTACTTGTCTTCTTGCTCCCGGCCTTGCTCCACTTATTGCGTCTGCGACCTGAATTATAGGTGCAATTAAACTTTTCATTTCAATCTCATCATGATGGGCACCAATGGCATTAACCACCGTTTGATTTTCTCCATATTTCTCTGCCCATTGCATTCCTAAAATTGCATGCGGATGTTCAGATTCTTCCTCAGGAACTTTTCCTATATCATGTAATAATCCAGCACGTTTTGCGATTTTGGGATTTAATCCTAATTCTGAGGCTAAAATTCCTGCTATATTTGCAACCTCTCTCGAATGTTGTAAAAGATTTTGTCCGTAAGAAGAACGGTATTTCATCCTTCCGACCATTTTTACTAATTCAGGATGTAACCCATGAATTCCTAAATCGATAATAGTTTTTTTACCGATTTCAATGATTTCTTCTTCTATTTGTTGTTGTGTTTTAGCTACAATTTCTTCAATTCGTGCAGGATGAATTCTTCCATCTGTTACCAACCTATGTAAGGATAATCTTGCAACCTCTCTCCTAACCGGATCGAAACAAGAAAGTAAGATTGCTTCGGGTGTATCATCAACAATAATTTCAACCCCGGTTACTGCCTCCAATGCTCGTATGTTACGACCTTCTCTTCCTATAATTCTTCCTTTTATTTCATCGGATTCAATATTAAAAACAGAAACTGAATTTTCAATTGCTTGCTCCGTACCTACTCTTTGAATCGTTTGTACGATAATTTTCTTAGCCTCAGCCTTTGCATTGAGTTGCGCTTCTTCAACTATTGCCTGAATTTGAGCTTGGGCTCGTGACCTTGCTTCCTGCTTCAAAGCCTCCATTAATTCAGCTTTTGCATCTTCAGCAGAATACCCGGAAATCTTTTCCAAAATTTCAACCTGCTGCTGGTGCATCTGATTTAATTCGGCCTGTTTTTTTGCTAAATTTTCAGCTTTTACTAAGTTTTCATTTATAGCTTGTTCCAATTGCTTTTTTTGGTTATTATTTTGATGCAATTCATCATTAAGCTTGGTCTCCTTATCCTTAACTCTTTTTTCAACTTCAAGCATTTTCTTTTCTCTCTGATTAATTTGCTCTTCATGCTGTAATTTTAATTCTAAGAATTTTTCTTTTGCTTGAAGCATTTTTTCCTGCTTTATATTTTCGGCTTTAAGCTCACCTTCTTTTAAGATTGCAGCAGCTTTATCATCCGCCTCTTTTAATTTATTTTCTCTATATTTATTTAGAGAACTTTTCGATAAGAAATATCCTATACATCCCCCTATAAAAAGGATCGCAATTAACTCAAATATTATCGTTACACTCATACAATTAATTTATATATAAAAAAACCTACATTAATTCTATTGAACTTTTATTTAAGTAAACTCCAATAAACAGGATTCAAGCTATGTTTTTTTCTCTGTAATCTGCTGTTGACATTACTATCAAATCATCTTGAAAAATGAGAGGCAGCCCGCCATTAAAAAAAACAATCACTCAGTTAATCAATTTGTGTTGAGTTTACTAAATTGAGTTAGAATCAATGTAGGTCATATTTTTGTTCTACATTTAACTTACTAATTTTTTTAAGATCTATCTAGAAATGCTTTACTTCTCTATAACAAGTTATTAATTTTTTTTATTTTAAGCAAAATTTCATTTTGTTCCTTGGATCTTTCTCTTAAAATATTTTCTAATTCTGAAGCAAGTTGTAGGGCAGCCATAGCCAAAGCATCTTGTTTTTCAGATATGTTATAGTTTTTTTCAAAAGTAATTATGTATTTTTCTATCTTTTTTGCAGCAATTCGTAAAACCTCTTCTTCTTCACTTTTCACTACTAAGGGGTAATTTCTTCCCGCTATTCGTATATTTACTTTTTGAGACATTTTTATTTATGAATTCTGCAATTCCGAAATACATGCATCTATTTCTTTAATCAATCTATTCATTTGCAATTTCATCAACTTTTTATATTCACCACTACCCGAAATCGCATTTATAACTTTCAATCTTCTATTTTGTTCTTCAAGTTCTATATATTGTTTTTCTTTCTGAATAAATTTATCTTCATTTTTGAAAAGAGAATTTTCTAAGTATTCATTTTTCTTTTTCAATACTTCATTTTCCTTTCTTAATTCAAGAAGTTTATGTTCCAATTCATTAATTCCCTGAATAATCTCTTCCATATTAGAACGAAAAATTTACAATTCTAACTCTCTTGCAAATATATGAAATTCTTTTTTAAAAAATTAATACCTAACTAACAATAGTTTACCCACTAAAAATAGGTCCTTTGTAAACTAAAAATTTTAGAGCTTCATACTAATAAAATTTACTAATTACCCTGCATTTAAAATTTTTTAGAATAAATATTATTAGCATGAATAATTGCTAACAATCTTTTTCAATTAAATTATATTTTGAATTATATTTTGAATTATATTTTTATTCAAAATAATTTTTTAAAATCAAAATTTAATATCAACAATTAATCAAAAAATAACCATAAATCTATACACATATTTTATATTAATAATTAATTTGTTAAATCTATAAAATAATTATAATAATACATATTTATTAAATAATTTATATTAACAAACAAATCATTAAGAAATATATTATTTATATAAGCATAATAAAAACGCAAATAATACAAAAAAATAAATTATTTTTATATTATATTTTAATGATATAATTAATTTGGAATTATATCATATATTTCATTAGATTTGCTATATAATAAAAACACTTATCTACTTATGAATAAAATCTACTTTTTATTGTCTTTATATACTTGTATTTTACTGTTTATAAAAAATATTATAGTGTTAATTTAAATTAAGCAAGTTACATGGTGCGCTACTGCTTTTATATAAAGTTACTACTATCTTCTATTAATTAATTTTGACTTAGTAGCGATTACCTACCGTACTTGATCCTTATCAATTATTAATTAGAATATTAATATTGTACTAAAACAGATGTAGCGGAAATCTGAAAACTTAAAAGTCATGAATAATATAAATGTTAGAACTTTTGCCCCACTACCCTATGATTTTATGACTATTAAAACTATTAATCAAAATGAATTAGTCATTAATCAAACTATTTCCTTTATATCTAATATTTATAACTATACATATCGATGCTACAAGAAGAAAATGTATATTTTGGATCACATTTGCCCCAAAATATATGTTGGAAATAAAATAAATGTTTCTAATAAACTTAAATATCCGATTATTAATGATAATAAAGATCTTAATGCTATAAATAAATTTCCAGTATATATCAATAATTTGTTAAAAGATCAAGACACACAAAATTATTTTGCTGAATTTAAGCCTTATACTATATGTTATATTTCTAAAAAAGGTTTGTATAAAACTATAAGCATTTATAATTAACAATTCAATTATAATGAGAAAATATTTTTCCTCCTAAGTAAATTACAAAGTTGGCATTTAAAAAGCCCAAATAAACCAATACTAACCAAATTACACATCGATCTTTATATGACTATAGAATTAAATTACAAAAAAGACTCATCTAAGTGTTCATACTATACAAAATTATGGATCAATAAATCCCTCATTTTCGGACACATATCAATAAGAAAAACCTTTTCGAATAATTATTGGTACTAAACATTGAATGCGATACTAAATATAGTATATCCTAGGATAGGAAAATGTTAAAAGAAATTTAGACATAAGAAGAGCTAACGAAAAAATAAAATATAACTACTAACTAGAAAATTAGTCTTACCATGATTAAATTAAAAACCAACCAAGCCCGGTTTACATCAATAGTTCTGCTTTCAACTATGATTTTACAGAGCTTTTCCCCATACATTCCATTATTAGAATATAAAAAACATAAATCAAGAGAAGGACGTTTTACCCATACAAGACATACAAAATTGAGTGAACGGTATTGGGAATTATTAGATTTGGCTGAAACTAAAGGGGAATTGAATAAATCAAAAGAAGGGAATAAAAATGTAGCCAAAGAATATAATTCTGTTTCCACCTTATAT
>NZ_JAMBJZ010000057.1:0-13871 GCF_025291155.1 Apibacter sp. | reverse complement strand
AAAAATAGAATTTATTAGTAAAAGTTTAATATCTTGTAATTTTAAGAGTTATTTAGTATTTTATTACAATGATATTTCTCGCTATTTGAGGATTCGTTCATATAACAATTTCAGCGACCTATATATAATCAAATAATGGACTATCGGAGATGCAATTATATATCAATCCTTTCATTTTAATGATTTATAAATTATTTTATCTTATCAAGAAAAGCGATATTCACATCTGGATTTTTCTATAAAATTACTTCGCCTTTCAAAAACTTTTTTCGGATTGACTATCCTATCCTATTGGAAGTGTTTCTTATTTTTGCTCTTTTGAATATTCATTTAGCAGTCTAGCCTAAAGCCAAAATATTTTCTATTTTCTCAAACAAAGTCAGATTAATACATTAGCACAAAACGGAACAAACTCATTGGAAAACAACTTTGTTTATGATATGGTTGAAGGGGATGGGACAGATATAAATGATAAAAAAACTTTACAGGGAAGTCATTACTTAAAAAATGATGCTTAGTTTAGTCGATGTTTCTAAATCTAAAGAAAATTCAGAAAGAGAAAAAGCTTACTGGAATAGTTTTCATTGCCAGAATAGAATTATAAGTTCAAAAAACCGAATTTATGGAAAATATTGTAAAAACAGGTTTTGTACGGTTTGCAGTGCCATAAGAAAGGCGGAAATTATCAATCGTTATTATCCAATCCTGCAAACATGGGAAGAACCTTAATTCCTAACTTTAAAGGTGAAAGCAGTAAAAGCAAAAAGCCTCAGCAAGTAGATTAATGGTATGTTCAAAGCTTTTTCATTGATCTTAGGTAAATATAAGAAACGGTATCAACGGGGAAAAGCTATTCAGCTTATGGAAATTAAATCTCTGGAGTGCAATTTCAACCCTCAAAAGAAAACCTATAATCCACACTTTCATATTATCACAGCTAACAAGAAAATTGCAGAGGCTCTGAAAGAAGAATGGTTACAACTATGAAGATACAAAGACAATCCTGATAAAATAGTAGTTTCTCCCAGTGCTCAGTTCATACGGAAAGTGGAAAATCTGGAAAGAGATTTGATTGAGGCTATCAAATACGGGAGTAAGATTTTTACTGAACCGGATATAAAGAATAAATCCTAGAAAGAAAAAAGCTCTCTTCCTCTCATGATATATGTGCAGGCTCTGGACGCTATTTTTATGGCTATGAAAGGAAAACGGATTTTTAAACGATTCGGGGTTAATCTTCCTAAAACTTAAAAACTTCAGCCGGAATCTAAAATGATTTTTGAGTTTGATAGCTGGATCTTTGACCCTAATGTTAATGACTGGATAAATACTTCTACGGGGGAATATCTTACCGGATATATGGCTCCTGTAGAACTTTCTTATTTATTAGAGGAAGCCGTGAATAAAATAATATTTTAGTCAAAATTTTGTAAATAGCTTCTTTCAGCTCTTTTAATTATATTTCTTACTACATAGCTTTGTACTACTTACAATTTCACCCTAAATTCGCTTTTAAGAAAAATAGTTGTAAAACACATGAATATTGATTTGATAAGCTTAGGTATCCAAAAAGGGTTAATAAAATTCGATGAGGAGAAAAAGGCAATCACATATATACATCAAAATAAGAAAAAGAACTATACTAATCCAGAAGAGAAAGTACAGGCTTTGACTTTTCTTAAATTGGTGCTTCATTATGGCTACAATCCTTAAAGAATACGGCAATTTGTTCCTGTTAAGATGGGAACTGAGACCAAAGAAGCCGATATAGTTGTATACAACGATGATGGATGTGAAGAGCCTCATATTTTGGTTGAATGTAAAAAGGACGAAGTTAGCGAACAAGAATTTCTGCAAGCCATTGACCAAGCTTATAGCTATGCATATGCTCTCCCCAATGATGTAAAATATGTTTGGATAACGTCTGGGCTGAGAAATGAATATTTTTCGGTTGATAAAAACAAATCGACTCGTATAGACGAACCTGATATTCCTCAGTTCGGTGTAAAGAAACTCGAGAACTATAAATTCGTTTATGATGCAGAAGGCTTAAAACAGGAAGCAGGAAAACAAAAATTTTCAGATATAAAGGTCATTGATGAGGATTTGTTGACGAAACAATTCGAGAAGGCACATGATGCTCTTTGGGCTGGAGGACAATTAAACCCATCCGAAGCATTTGATGAATTGGATAAGCTTATATTCTGTAAAATTTGGGATGAACGTAAAGACCGAAAAAGCGGAGAACCTTACGACTTCCAGATAATCACTGTAGATAAAGAGGAGATAAAAGGATATGACAGACTTTCTGCTGACCAACTCAAAGATGCAATCCGTCTGGAAGAAAACAAACGCTTATCTGAACGTATAAAGGCATTGTATGAGGAAGGACGAAAGAAAGACCCCGAAGTGTTTCGAGATGGTATCCGTTTGACTGACGAGCATATTCGTACAGTTGGGGTATCTGCAAGAAATAAACTTAGGAGAGACAGACCTTGATAGCAAAGGACGTGCTTTTGAGACCTTTATGGATTCGTTCTTTAGGGGAAGTTTCGGGCAGTATTTTACTCCTCGCCCTATTGTGAAGTTCTCGACCGATGTGTTGCCAATAACTAACAAATCGCTGGTACTTGATACTTCTTGTGGTAGTGGGGGATTCTTGCTATATGCTCTTAACAAAGTTAGAAGCCAAGCAACAGAATATTATCCCAACTACAAAACAGACATAAAGCAAAATAAAAAGCATTATAAGCACTGGCATGACTTTGCCGAAAACAATCTCTATGGGATTGAGATAAACGAGCAAATATCACGTGCTGCCAAAATGAATATGATTATCCACGATGATGGTCATACTAATGTAATTACCGCAGATGGGCTTTTGAATGAAAATGAAATCCAAAAGCTGACAAAAAACAGAGGTTTCCAATACAACCGATTCAACTTTATTATAACCAATCCTCCTTTCGGCTCTACTATCAAGAGTAAAGAGAAAAACTATCTGAAAGAATACAGTTTCGGACAGAAAGAACCCGACTGGTTGGATGTTAAAGCAAAATCGACCCCAACTCCACGAGAAAACCAAAGTACCGAGATTCTATTTATAGAACAGTGCTATAAATTTCTGGAAGAGGGTGGATATTTGGCTATTGTCTTGCCCGATGGAATTCTAACCAATAGTAGTCTTCAATATGTACGTGATGGTATAGAAGATATGTTTCGCATTGTAGCCGTGGTTTCCATGCCACAAACGGCATTTACGGCAACAGGGGCAGGTGTTAAAAGCTCTATGCTATTCCTCAAAAAGCACAAAGTAGCACATACCGAAAAACTGAAAAATAAGAAGCTGAGTCTACAAGTCAAATTGAAAAAGAAGTTTGACTATAATGTAATTTTAGAAATTTGGGACATAGAGAAGAAACAGGTATTGAGAGACCTCGAAGGATTCGATAATCCGTTTATCGACTTAAGTACTGCCGAACTGAAAAGGACAGATGAATATAAAGAGTGGCGTGCTGAGGTAAATGCTGAATATACTGAGCGTATCAATAATCTGAAAGAAGAGTTACAAGAAGCATACCTAAAAGCCAAACAAGAGGAACTGCCCGACTATCCTATATTTATGGCAATAGCCGGAGATATTGGCTACGATGCCACAGGCAAGAAGACCAACAACAACGAACTGGATTATATCAGTGAGGAGCTGACTAAATTTATAACTGCAATAAACAATGGAGCAATATAAATTACCGTCACACATCAATCCTGATAAGGTTTTTATAGTCAATCGTTCTGAATTGCAAGGGCGGTTTGACACCTCATTTTATAAAGAAAGGTTAGATTTTACAAACTGCACAAAGCTTTCAAAATTAGTAAAGATAAAAGGAGGTAAAAGAATACCACTAGGATATGATTATAGTGACACTGAAACCTCTAATTTATATTTAAGAGTCGCAGATATACCCGATGAGAAAGATTTAGATTTTAATGGTTTAAAATATATATCGGATGAACTTTACTACATATTAAGGCGATATGAGACTTTTGAAAACGATTTGATTATATCAATAGCAGGCTCAATTGGTAAAATTCAAATTATCAAAAATATCCCTAAAGGTAGACGAGTTATCCTTACTGAGAATTGTGCTAAAATAGTCTTAACAGACAATAGGATAAATCCAGAATATTTTGCTTTAGTTTTGAGAACAAAATTTCTTCAAAAGCAAATAGAACTAGGATATATACAGACTACTATACCTAAATTGGGTTTAGATAAAATACAAGAACTACAAATTCCTGCAATTCCTTCTCTTGAAATTCAGCAACAAATAGTAGACTTATATCAAGAAGCCTACAATCAGAAGCAACAAAAAGAAGCTGAAGCAAAGGCTCTATTAGATAGCATAGATAGTTATTTGTTGGGCGAGTTGGGTATTACCCTTCCCGAAAAGGATAATAGCCTACAAAAACGTGTATTTACTACTGAGTTTAGTAAAGTTACAGGGAATAGAGTAGATAGTTATTATTATAAAGCAGAATTTATAAATCTTTATACAGCCATTGATAAGGGAAGATATCAAGTTTTAACAGTTAAAGATTGCATACGTTCTATTACTAATGGCTTTGATTTTAGAGACTATGCGACTTCTGGAAACCCATATATAAAGGTCGCAAATGTGAGACCTTATGAATTCGATTTCAATAATATTCAATACATAAACTTATCATCATCTGAATTAACAAAAAGCATTCAACTAAAAAAAAGTAACCTTTTACTAACTAGAAAAGGTTCATTTGGTATTGCTTTGGCTTTGGATAAAAATTATGATTATATAATAAGCTCAGAAGTATTTTATTTAGATTTGAAAAATGACATAATCAGTAGTGGATATATGGAGGCATTTTTTAATTCATCTATAGATCAAATGATTTTTGATAGAATCAAAATAGGTGCTATAATGGGTAGCTTATCGCAAGAAGCAGTTTTAAATATGAAAATCCCACTTCCTCCTCTCGAAAAACAGAACGAAATAGCCCAACATATACAAAGCGTCAGAGAGCAAGCTAAACAGCTTCAAAATGATGCTAAAACGATACTGGAGCAAGCAAAAAAAGAAGTAGAAGAAATAATTTTATATAATTAATTTTCAAATTTAAAATATGTTATTATTCACAAAAGATAAAAATCAGCTTTCAGAATTAAAGGAAAAACCTTTGAAACTGGAAAAAGAGATACAAACACTTTTTGAAAGTAATTTGGAAATTATTACCGGATTAAAGTTTATTAAATCCGAATTTATAATTAAAAATAATCGTATAGATACATTGGTTTTCGACCCTGAATCAAAAGCTTTTATTATTGTAGAATATAAACGGGAAAGGAATTTTAGTGTTATAGATCAGGGAGTTTCCTATCTTAACCTGATGCTTGAGTATAAAGCCGATTTTATTGTTGAATATAATGAAACACAAAAACAATCCATCAAAAGAAATGAAATAGATTGGTCACAAAGCCGGGTCATTTTTGTTTCTCCTTTTTTTACAACATTTCAGAAACAATCCTCCAATTTTAAAGATTTAGCTATAGAACTGTGGGAAATCAAACAATATGAAAATAACATTCTGGTAATAAATCCTATAAAAAAGTCTAAATCAGCCCCAAGCATCAAACAAATACAAAGTGATAAAAATTCTGAAATAAGCAAAGTAGCCAATGAAATTATTGTATATACAGAAGAAGATCATCTGTTAAACAAATCTGATGGGGTTAAAGAACTATATGAAGCCTATAAAAATGCTATTTTAAACCTTCCTGCCAGTATTGAAACAGAGCCTAAAAAATTATATATAGCCTTTAAAAAAGATAAAAATATTGCAGATATTGTACTATTAAAAAAAGGGCTGAAAATTTTCATAAACAAGAAAAAAGGAGAGCTGGACGATCCTAAAAAACTGGCAAGAGATATTTCGAACGTTGGACATTGGGGAAACGGGGATTATGAAATCATCATTAACGATACTCAGGATTTAGAATATATTATGAGCTTAATAAAACAGGCTTTATAGATTGTGATTTCTCAATTTATCCACTTCTTCCAGCTTATCCATAGGAACCAACTGACAAGCTAAATCCAGAAGGTTTACAATATCCAGAAATTCATGATGTTCAGCATTTACCTCATGAGCAAATAGAGAACTTTGGCAGACTTTTAAAATGGATTGTATAGTAAATCCTACCTGCTGGTAATTATCTATTTTCAAAACAATTTTTACCTTATCGTCATCTAAGGATTCTAAATATTGCCTTGCCCTTTTTTGAGCTGCATTTTGCTGTTGAGTTATTTTCTTCTTTTTCTTCATCATTTCAAATACAAAGAAAATTTATTACTACAGAATATAAAACCACAGACCGGATAAAAACACTCTGTTAAGGTTGTAAAAAACCACGCATTCATTTTTACCGGAATTTTTACTACTTTTGTTAAAAGATAAAATTCTTTTCCCCCATGAATACAGATACAGCCAGCCCAAAAGTACACCACGGAAGAAATGTAAAACGATTGAGAGAAATATTAGGAGTAAAACAGGAAGTATTGGCAGATAAGCTGGAACTTTCCCAGCAAACCGTATCTAAACTGGAAAATAAAGAACTTATTGATGATGAAACTTTAGGGAAAATTGCTTCAGCTCTACATATTCCTGTGGAAACCATCAAAAATTTTAATGACGAGGCAACTTTTAGCTTTATAGCAAATAATTTTCATGACGCTTCAATTGGTGTAAATAGCAATTGTACAATTACATTTAACCCTATTGAAAAAATTGTAGAGCTCTATAACGAAAAGCAGGAACTTTACGAAAGAATGATTAAAGAAAAAAATGAGTTGATCGAGAAGTTGCTAAGTAAGTAAAAAATATTTTTTGAAAATTTAAAAAGATGACGTCTGTTTGACCTCATCTTTTTATTTTTTAATAAAAATCAAACTAGTTGAAATGTTGTCTAAAAACAAAAACACCAAGCTATAACGTTTGGTGTTTCAATTATTTGAATTTTTATTTAGTGGAGCTGATGGGGCTCGAACCCACGACCTTTAGACTGCCAGTCTAACACTCTAGCCAGCTGAGCTACAGCCCCAACTTTTTAAGTTTACAAAGATAACGTATTTTTCTTTTTTGCCAAACTTGCTATCGTAGTTTTCCTGTAAATTTCCAAAGTAGCATCTCTAACTTCTATGAAAACATCACGTATCGTGCAAGTATCTTCTGTAGTACAAGTATCGCAAGTTTGATGATACATAATTGAGACACAAGGAAGTAAAGCAATAGGGCCATCCATTAATCGAATTACCTCTATTAAGGTTACTTTTTCAGGATCTTTATTTAAACGATATCCTCCTTTAGCCCCTCTTCTACTCGTTAAAAATTGCGCATTCTTAAGATCCCTTAAAATATTTTCCAAAAACTTCTTAGGAATATTCTCATCTTTTGAAATTTCAGATGACAATATATTCTTCTCTTTATCTTGTTTTGCAATATAAATTAAAGCCTTTAATGCATACTTACATCGATTCGATATCATAAATTTAAAGGTAATTATTTTCCTTCAATTAGTAAAACTATTTCTCCTTTCAAGGGCTTTTCTTTACATATTTTCAATACTTCTCCAACGTTTCCTCTTATGGTTTCTTCATACATTTTAGTAAGCTCCCTGCTTATACTTATTCTCCGTTCTTCCCCAAAAATTTCTAAAATTTGTTCCAATGTTGAATTTATCTTATGCGGACTTTCATATAAAATTATTGTTCTACTCTCTTGTGATAATTCTTTGAGCTTAGATTGCCTACCTTTTTTGGGCGGTAAAAAACCTATAAAAACAAATTCATGTGAGGGAAGACCGGAAACTACTAAGGCTGGAACAAAAGCTGTTGCGCCGGGAAGGCACTCAACAGCAAGATTTTTTTCAACACATGCTTTAGCAAGCATATATCCGGGATCAGATATTCCCGGAGTTCCGGCATCGGTTATTAACGCTATGATACGCCCCTCGGCAATTTGCTGCGTATATCCTTCCGTCTTTTGGTGTTCATTAAACATATGATACGACTGCATAGGTGTTTGTATGTCATAATGTTTAAGAAGTTTCCCAGATGTACGAGTATCTTCTGCTAGAATTAAATCAGCTTCTTTTAAAAGTCGTAAGGCGCGTAGCGTTATATCTTCCAGATTTCCTATTGGAGTCGGGATTAAATATAGCTTTCCACTCATTTATTTCATTTCTTTTTTAAGAACCAAATCTGCATACAATTAACCCGGAAAGACGTTCTACATATTCTCCCTTATTTTTCCAATTATATTTTACGAACATTTCTTCCATCCATTTTTTTGCTTCTTCAATAGTTCTCGTTTGATTTAAAATGCCAAATTCAGCATCCATATCTGCTTTGCTCCCGTTAAACAATTGGCTAATAAATGCAATGGAATCATTAAAATCCAAACTTATAGGCCTTAACACTTTACTCTTCTCAAAAAGTTTAAAATCTGGGATTTGAATAGTTTCTAAATCTGACTTTGTTAAATTTTCTTCTCTTTCACGATTATCTTCTTCTATTATGTTTTTCTGAGCCACTTCTTTTACCTCATTATTTTCGATTTTTTCAGTAATAAGAGTTGGCTTTTCTTGGACTTCTTCTATTATTTCCTCTTTTTTACTTTCATGATAAAAATCTCTTATTTCAACCTTTTTTTCATTGACATTCTCTTTGTTTTCTAAGTTCTCAAGAATTTGTTGATATTTGGAAGTGGAAAGCTGTTTTAAGAATATAAATTTTTCATATAAATTTTGGATTTTTTGTTGATGAGACAGTAGTCCTGAAAAGCTTTGTACACGACTAATTTCTGCGGCAATGGATTTTATTTCCTCCAGAACTTCTTTTTGAAATATTTCTTTGGCATTCATAATTTGCTTTTTATATATGTTCGTTAATTTCTACTTTTGTAAAAATTTTTATTAAAGACCCGAAATTTACAAATGTTTCTCGAAAATACAACAAATAGTACCCAACAAACTGGCTGGATTGAAGTAATTTGCGGTTCCATGTTCTCCGGAAAAACGGAAGAACTTATTCGCAGACTTAAACGTGCTGAATTTGCAAAACAAAAGGTTGAAATTTTCAAACCTGCCATGGATGTAAGATATGATGAAACATTAGTAGTTTCCCATGATCAAACTTCCTATCCCAGCACTCCCATCGATAATCCATTGGAAATCCCTCTACTTGCCGCCGATTGTGATGTGGTAGGAATTGATGAAGCCCAATTTTTCAGTGATACCATCGTTGAGGTTTCCAACTTACTTGCCAATCAAGGCAAAAGAGTAATTGTAGCCGGATTGGATATGGATTTTAAAGGTAGACCTTTTGGTCCGATGCCCTTTTTAATGGCAACGGCTGAATATGTAACTAAAGTTCATGCTGTTTGCGTAAAAACCGGTAATTTGGCTAATTATTCCCATCGCATTTCAGCTGGTGAAAACTTAGTTGAACTTGGAGAAAAAGATAAATATGAACCTTTGAGCAGACAAGCTTTTTGGGAAGTCCTTGCTCAGGAAAACACACAGAAAAAGGATAAAATTTAGCGCTACTATTGACATGATTTATTCTGTATCAGCACTGGCCCATATTCTCGGCGCGAAACTTTTAGGAGATCCTAATAGTAAAGTCGAACATATATTTTACGACAGTCGTAATATCATATCTCCTACCCATGGGGTATTTATAGCTTTTTCAGGAATTCGAAACGGTCATAATTTCATGGAAGAAGCTTATAAAAAATCTATACGCATTTTTATATGCTCGCATATTCCTGTGGTACATCCTGACGCTACCTATCTTATTGTAGAAAATCCAATTACGGCGCTACAAAAATGGGCTCACCATCATCTATCATCTTATCAGGGGCTTACCACTATCGGTATAACCGGCAGTAATGGTAAAACTGTTTTAAAAGAATGGATAAATCAATGTCTATGGGAAGAATTTTCAATTATAAAAAGCCCTAAAAGTTATAATTCTCAAATTGGACTTCCATTATCAATATTACAAATTGATTCCAAACATAATTTAGGAGTTTTTGAAGTAGGAATTTCTAAACCCGGGGAAATGGATAAGCAAGAAAAAGCTTTACATCCCAACATAGGCGTTTTAACGAATGTATTGGCAGCGCATTCAGAGTATTTTAAAAATAAAGAAGAACATATTCTTGAAAAAATAAAACTTTTTAAACATTCAAATGTTATTATTTTTCCCAATGAACCAAGCATTTCAAAAATAATTCGAGAAATTTACCCCGATAAAAAATTAGTTTCTTTTGGAGAGGATCATTCGGACATCCAATTATTAAAAACTACCCTCAAGGATAATATAGCTTTACTGAAAATTTCCATATTTGGTAAAATAATAGAATATACTTTTCCTTTTACGGATCATGCTTCCATACAAAATGTATTAGGCTTACTTGCTGTTTTAAATGAATTTGAATTTTCTCCCAATTTAATACAAGAAAAGCTTCTGCAATTACAATCAGTATCCATGCGATTAGAGCTAATGTCGGGAATCAATAATTGTACAATTATTAATGATAGTTTCAATTCCGATTACCAATCATTGGAAATTGCTTTACATTTTCTTTTTCAGCAAAATAAGCCTAAAAAAGTATTAATTCTTTCGGATATATTTCAATCTCGGATGCCTGATGCTGAATTGTATAAAAAAATTGCCGATTTGGTCAATTCCTTCCCTTTACAATATATATTACTCGTTGGCGAAAAAACTTATAAGTATAAAAACTTATTTACCGCCATGTATAAAAGTTTCCTATCCACCACGGAGGTTATTAAGTTTTTAGAAAATCAATCTATAAAAGATGCTACTATATTGATAAAAGGGGCACGTAAATTCGAATTGGAAAAAGTTGCTCAATTATTAGTAGTACAATCTCATGATACCATATTGGAAGTAAACCTCCATTCCTTATTAATGAATGTAAATTATTTTAAAAGCCAATTAAAACCCGAGACCAAGATAATTGCTATGGTAAAAGCTTCTTCTTATGGATTAGGTAATTTTGAAGTCGCAGAAGTTTTACAATATTATCATATTGATTATCTTGCTGTAGCTTATCCTGATGAAGGTTTTAAATTAAGAGACAAAGGAATTTATTTGCCTATTATGGTCATGAATCCGGAAATGAGTAGCTATGATAGAGTCATAGATTATAAATTAGAGCCGGAGATATATAGTTTTCGCGAACTTGACTTGTTCATCCAAAAATTAAAAGAAAAAAACACAGCAAAAAGATATCCTATTCATATTAAAATAGATACTGGAATGCATCGTTTAGGATTTCAACCTGAAGAAACCCGAAAACTAGGAGAATTATTAAAAGATAATGATTGGATAGAAGTTAAATCGGTTTTCAGTCATTTTGCCGTGTCTGATGTTTTGGAAGAGGAAAAATTTACAAGATTACAAGCGTCAAAACTCAATTATTCATTTGATATTTTGGTAACTATATTAGGATACAAACCGCTTCTTCATATTTCTAACTCCACTGGGATTATCAATTATCCGGAGTACCAATTTGATGCAGTACGTTTAGGAATAGGCATGTATGGATATATTGATAACGAAAAAGCCTTAAAAAAACTTGAAAATGTTATTACTTTAAAAACGGTCATTTCAAATATTCACGAACTGAAACCGGGAGAAACAGTTGGTTATGGCAGAAGGTTTATAGTCCAAAAAAATAGGTCTATTGCAACTTTACCTATTGGTTATGCAGATGGAATTAGAAGAATAATTGGAAATGGAAAAGGATATGTAAATATACAGGGGAAAAAAGCTCCCATTATAGGAAATATATGTATGGATATGATGATGGTTGATGTTACGGGTATTGCATGTAAAGAAGGTGACACCGTTATAATTATCGGCGAAAATCCAAGTTTGAAAAAGTATGCAGAATGGTATCAAACTATTCCTTATGAAGTATTGACTTCTATTTCGCCGAGAGTTAAACGTATATATTATAGGGAATAAAATATAATTTTTCTTTAATTTAAAATAATTGAATTTCAAAAATTATTGCTGAATCTTACAATTATATTTCAACTACATTTCTAACTATTTATAAAAACTAAGATTTTAAGCAAGTAAGCAAAATACATATTGCTTACTATCATTTTTTCAAATGATATCGTTTGCGGATATATTTAAAATATTTCTGAAATAGAATTTTTGCAAACATGCTTTCAATAAAGATGTTTTAAAAAATTTATATTTCTAAGCTTAAAATCTATAAAGATCAATTATGTAAGCGTATACTTGCTCGTATCAAAGCTATAGCATTAATTTGCTCCATTAACATATCTTTAGGCTGATGGTGCTGATTTTGTGATACTAATTTTATATAGTTATCTCCCAATTCTGATTTCTGAACAAATTTAACAGTAGTATATTCATTCCAGTCATCTATTTTTATTGAAAGTAAATACATTTCTCCCCAAAAAATTTTATCTAAAGTAATTTCTTTGTACAAAACGATATCTCCACTTTTCAATAAAGGATACATAGAATCCCCTTTTACATATACTCCCCCGTCACATTTAGCTATTCCAGGTATACGAATACGATCTAAAATTGCTTCGCTTGAAGTTCCTTTAAAGAGCTCAACTAATCCTGCAGTAGCTTCCAAATCGTATAAAGGAATATCTTGTATATCCCATATTGGATCTGTAGTTTTACGAGAAACGCTTATTGGAGATGTAATTATTTCTTCGCCCTTTGTAAATCCCGAAACTCTTTTAAGCATAGATTCTCTACCGGTAAGAAGCCAATTTACATTTATTTCATCAAACTTATTTGCAATATCTTTCAATATATCGTAAGAGGGTTTATTTCCTTCTTTTTTCAAGCGATTAAGTTTTTCTGAAGAAGTATAACCTAACCCATTGACTGCAAAATCATGAACACTTCTAAACCCTTTATAGTTAATAAGATCTATTATTCTTTCAAAGAAATTTGTATTTTTTCTCATTTTTAATTTACTTTTTGCAAATATATTTGTATTTTTGTCTAGTATTGTATTGTAAATATACGACAAATTTTTACAAAACTATATAATAGTCAGAAAATTAATTTATTAGTACAAAAATAAACTATAACCAATTTACAAACGAATAAGAAAATAATATAGGTAAATTCTGATACATACCATTTTTCTATGTAATGATGAAAATAAATTTATATATACTTTATCTATTTAATATTACAAACCTAGCTGCAATATTTTTAGAAATACCTTTTTTCACAATCCGAAAAGCTATATAAATATTTTCATTCTATCAATTAATTAATAAACAAATTTGAAAGAATTTGACATTCTGATATGTCAATACAACTAGAAAAAACACTTATCATGAGAAAAAAAAGATTAAATCTCCTTGACCTGAGAACTTGTTTAAGTTATGACTCAGAAGTAAAAAAATTTCTTAGTTTAAAAGAAAGATGTATAATTCATCACAATCAGATAAAAATACTCGAATGGGCTTATCCATTAGAAATCCCTGTAGATCTTATAGCTAAAATTGAAGAAAAACTAATTGAAATACGAAGAAAAAGATGGAAAAGGCCGGAATATCATTTTGAAAAAGAACGCAATACTATCATACGCACAAAAATAAGATAAAATACAGGTGTTGTCTTATCTTTACATCCGGCCTATTCTATAATTTAATTCACATTTTTGCTATAAAGTATTGATAACTAAAATTTCATCTTGTTTCCTCATGAATTCATCAATAGAATAATTACTAA
>NZ_JAMBJZ010000056.1:0-14227 GCF_025291155.1 Apibacter sp. | reverse complement strand
ACAGGAGGCGAAAACAAAATGGCTATTTATGGAACAGAAAAATGGACACCCTCAGATAAATTTCAATTAGAAGGAGGTGTGCGATTAGAATGGCAAAATATAAACGGGAAATGGTACAAAGGAGAAGATAGAAAATTGGCAGGAACTAATTGGGTATCAGGAGATAAAACTAAAGTTAAAAAGGATTGGATAAATAAAACGTTTACTGCTAAGGCTTTATGGAAAATTATGCCCTCTTTTGGACTTCAAGGAGAAGGAACTTATGCGGAATTAGGAGGGAAACTAAGTAGTTATGCTGGAGCTGACGATCCGGGAATAAAAAAGTCTAAAATACCTGGAGCTTCCTTTGGAGTATATTATAACCATTCCTTAGTAAGAATTGTATCAAAAGTTACCTATATACAAAGGAGTAATTTTACTAATAATTCAACTTTCACAAATCCTAAAGATCCTACGGATTATATGAAAAAAACTATCAGTTATGATGTAAAAACCATTGGATGGACTACCGATGCTCTCTTTACACCATTTAAAAATTTTCAATTTCATATGTTGTTAACCCTTCAAAATCCTGAATATAAAAATTACAAATTTGAAGCTTATGATATTAAATATGACTATGATGGGAACATAGCTAGAAGTGTTTCGAAAACTATTATAGAATTAGATCCAAGCTATAATTGGAAAAAATTCAAGTTTTGGGGAAGTGCACGTTATTTTAGTAAAGAATATGCAAACTATACCAATTCCTTATATTTTGCAGGAAGATGGGAAACTTTTGCTGGAATAGACTATAAATATAACAGTAATTTAAGCTTTGGAGTAAGTGCCGTTAATCTATTGAACCAAAGTGGAGCACAAGGCTCAATATCTGGAACCAATACGGCTATGGATCCTACCCCTTATTACGATAGAGCGGTAGCAGGAACTTATATTCGTCCATTTACCATAGAGCTCAAAACTAAATTTAAATTTTAAATAAAAAAAATGAAACGCAGTTGGATTTATCATAAATGTACTACAGCGATATACTTTTTAATTCTGTTAGTTCAATGTGGAACTATATGGGCGCAAGATAAGATTACGAAGAAGCCTATGAAGTTGATTAGTTATAATGTATATTGGGGAATGAAGCAGGATTCCACTACAGATAAATCCAAATTTGCCGAGTGGATTCGAAAACAAGATCCGGATATTCTTGCATTACAAGAAATGAACGGATTTACAGCCGGAATATATGAGTTTGCACCGAAAGGAGCGAATCCCAACAATCTTAGAAAATTAGCAGAAAGTTATGGTCATCCTTATGTTGTTATTGTTAGAGAACCATCTACTGACGGATCTGTAACTTTTCCGGTAGCTATTACTTCTAAATATCCGATCATAAATGTAAATCGAGTATTAGATAATAATATTCACGGATTTATTGAGGCAGAAATTGAAGGACTTCATTTCATTGTAACGCATTTTCATCCGTTCTCATCACAAAAAAGAAGTTATGAAATAGATCAAATTTTAGCAACTATAAAATCAAAACCGACTAATCAAAAATGGATGTTTATGGGAGACCTGAATTCAGTTTCTCCTCTCGATAAAAGTGCATATAAAGATAACAAACTTCGTAACTTCATACGAGAAGACAGAAAAAAGAGACCTCATAATCAAAATTTAGGTAAAGATGATGAACTTGATTATACAATACAACAAAAGATTCTCGATTTCGGCTTTATAGATGCACTCCGTTATTTTCATCCTGAATTTGATGCAACTGCACCAACTAAATTGTTTTATGATCAATCAAAATCTCCGGTTCGATACGATTATCTATACGTAAGTGGAAATATGAAAAAGGATATAACAAAATGTGAAATCATTAAAGATAGTTTTACAGATATCTATTCAGATCATTATCCGGTTGTTTTGTATTTTAATAAATAAAAAAAATAAAATGTAAATAAATGAAAAATTATGTACAATTAAAATTAATAGCTTTCATATTATTGACGCTATTTATCAACCCACAAATTTATGGGCAAAAGAAAAATACAACGAAAAAAGATAACACAGTAACGATTTATTTTACCAGGCATGGAAAAACAATACTTAATACTATGGACAGAGTACAAGGGTGGGCTGATACTCCACTAACGCCAGAAGGAGTTGAAGTGGCTGAATTCTTAGGGAAAGGTATTAAAGATGTAAATTTTAAAGCAGCCTATTCCAGTGATTTAGGACGAGCTAGGCAAACGGCTCGCATCGTTTTAGACAACAAAGGACAATCAAACTTACAAATAATCGAAGTACCTCAGCTAAGAGAAACCAATTTCGGTAGCTATGAAGGAGACCTTAATTCAAAAATGTGGGGTGATGCAGCTCTATACTTACATTATAAATCATCCAAAGAATTATTTGCCGATATGGCTAAAAATCCGGATGTTCTAAAAAAAGCAATGGAAACTTTTAAAACGTTAGAAACATTAGGTATTGGAGAAAATTATGATGATGTTAAAGCAAGAGGTCAAAAAGCTATTCGTGAAATAGCTGAAAAAGAGGCCACATCCGGAGGAGGAAACATATTATTAGTAGCCCACGGAATGGCTATCAGCGTTTTCCTTTCTGATTTAGATAGTAGCGGCAAAAAAATAGCCGGAACTCACATGGGTAATGCGGCTGTATCAAAAGTAGTTTATAAGGATGGAAAGTTTACGGTTGAATCCTTTGGTGATATGGGATATGTAGAAAAAGGAAAAAAATTATCAAATAAATGATAATAGCCGTAACGTTTACTATTAAATAAAATTTACTGCATTTTTAAAATTGAAGGATATGCTTTACATGCATGTATAATAGTATTCAATGCTTTGCTTTATTTAACTATAATACTGGTTTTTCGTTAAAACCTTTTATTAAATCGACTTTATATAATTTTTAGTGTTTGATACTGTTATAATTCATCAATTTCATTGAACGTAAAATTCTGTAAACATCAAAAAATACAGAAAACTAAACCACAGAAAAAAAATTATAAAAAGATGAGAAATAAAAAAATTATATATTCATTCTCAGTACTATTTTTATTGATAAGTACAAATGAAATATATAGTCAGAATCAAACAAAAAAAGACACTATTAAAGTCGATTTAGATCAAAAAAAAGATCGAAATGTAATGTTAAATGCTGCAAATAGTACCGGACCGAGAGATGTTAATATAGGTTTACCGGCCTCAGTTGGCGGAACAACCATTTTAGAAAACGGACTTCCTGTAGTATATCATTATTGGCCAGAACTTCCAACAAAAGCTTGGAGATCAGACGTAATGATTAATCGTTCGGGATTATTTGATTTGGGGCAAACTTTTATTAACATCGGCGACGTAGGTTTTTCATTAAATACCTATGATAATTTAGGCACCGATAAGCTTCAAGGAAAGGTAAATTTAGAATCCAATCATTTTGGCTTAATGAGAGGAAGTACCAATGTAAGTGGTCCTATAAACAATAAAGGTCTGAAATATTCAGCAGGCGCTTATTTAAGTTTCGATCCAGGTACCTTCAAACCTTCGGAAATTGATAGATATTATGCAGATAAAACACAATTATATAAAATAGCATTAACCCAAGACTATAAATATACAGGAGGAGAAGGTTCAGTATCTGTATTATATAAATATGTTAATGTGAAAAATCTAACCTACAATTATAGCCCGTTTATTTATGGAAAAGATGGAGATGTTAGTGAAATTTCGGGTTTTAAAATAGGAAGAAAATCTTATCATGAAAGATCGGGGAAAATAACTCTAATGGATGCCTTTACTGGGAATCTAGTTGAAAAAGACATATTAGATGATTATGGTACGGAATCTCATACTGTTGATTTATTAGGGAATAATAAATTTAATAATGGATTTCATCTTAATTATATGGTACGTTACCATTCATCAAAAGTTGGAATTTATATACCGATAATGGCTGGAGTTTCTACTGCTTTACCCGGTGAATATGTATATGCAGATACAGGGGAGGCCTATTTAGGCAACAATGCGCAAGGAGTATTAGTATTAGCCACTAAAAGAACTCCGGTTAAATCTATAACAGGAACGGTTGAGTTGGGGAAAAAAATCGGTAACCATGATTTAAAGGTAGGTATTAATGAATGGCATTATAAAGTTGATAAATATACAACAGAAACAGCCATGTATTTTCAGGAAGTGGCTCCCAACCCAAGAAAATTAAAGCAGCTGGGAGGAAGTTCTAATGCCAGTACTAATGGAGAATTTAACTTAAATGGTGGGTTGGAGTATCACAATGGAAATGAGAATAAATTTGCTTTATACATTTTAGATAAATGGAATATAATAGATAAATTAGAATTAAACTTAGGGGGACGTATAGAATATCAGGCTTTACGAGGAGATTATCTGGATAGAGAAAAAAAACCGGGATTACAGATCATAGATGAAAATTATAAGGAAAATATAAACAAAGATTGGGTAAATCAATCATATATGCTTAGTACAGTATATAAAATGACCAAAAGATTTGGATTCTTAGGAGAAGTAAATTATAATGAGCAAGCAGGACATTTAGAATATTATAATATAGGTGTTAATCCCAATATAAAAAAGTCTAAAATACCTGCTGCCGGTTTAGGAGTATATTTTAATCATCCTCTAGCTAGTATCGTTTCAAAAGCAACTTATATAACTAGAGATGAATATCGTTCAACCGTTAACTTTTCCAATCCTAATAATCCGGGAGAAGTTAGAAGAAAAACAACTAATTATGACATAGAAACTATTGGTTGGACAACCGATATAGTTTCTTCACCTATTAAAAATTTTCAATTACATTTTTTAATTACGTTACAAAGTCCGAAATATAAAAATTTTGTTGGAGAAGTTGATTTTGCTGATGGTTCCATTTCTAAATATGACTTTACTGACAAATATGTAACCGGCATTTCAAAAGTATTATTAGAAATCGATCCTAGTTATGTATGGAAAGATTTAAGAATATGGGCAAGTGCAAGGTATTTCAGTAAACAGTATGCAAATAGGCCGAACACAGTATATTTTGCTAGTCGTTGGGAAACTTTTGCTGGCTTGGAATATAAGATAAATAAAAATTTAAGTTTTTCTTCAACAGTAATAAACTTGTTTAATCAAAGAGGAGCTAAAGGGGATATGGGTGATGCAGATTTAATTTTAACTTCTGAAGAAGCAAAAAAGAAGGAAGGAACTATTTTATCAGGAACTTATATAAGACCTTTTACGGTTGAATTTAGTCTCAAATATTCTTTTTAATAATAAATAATTTAAAATAATATCAAATTATATGACGAATAAAGAAAAAAATTATGCATTGCCTATCGCAATGATGTTTGCTCTATATTTTATGATTTCTTTTGTGACGGGCTTACAAAACCCGATGGGAATCATAGTTAAAAATCAATTTGGTGCTTCAAACTTTATGTCTCAATTAGGTAATGCAGCAAATTTTATAGCCTATGCATTTATGGGGATACCTGCAGGTATGCTTTTGCAAAAAATAGGATATAAAAAGACAGCTTTACTTGCAATTATTGTGGGATTTGTAGGGGTTGGAATCCAATATCTTTCCGGAGGAATGGAAAGCTTTGCAGCCTATTTAATAGGAGCTTTTGTATCCGGATTTTCTATGTGTATGTTAAATACAGTTGTCAATCCTATGTTGAATACCTTAGGTGGAGGAGGTAAAAAGGGAAATATTTTATTACAGCTAGGAGGCTCTATCAACTCTTTGGGAGCTACCATTGTACCTGTATTAGTTGGATATCTCATTGGTAACGCCGCAAGCGCAACCATTAAAGAAGCAAATCCGGCTTTATTTCTAGCTATGGGTATTTTTATTTTAGCATTTATGGTATTATTAATAGTTAAAATACCGGAACCGTTTTTAGATAAAAAAGAAAAAATAGAAGGAAAATATAGCGCATTTTCTTTTAGGCATTTTTGTCTGGGGGTAGCAGCCATATTTATATATGTAGGTATTGAGGTAGGTATTCCTAATACAGCTAATTTGTATATGACATCTTCCTCTGACAAAGGTGGATTAGGGATTGATACTACTGTAGCAGGAACTGTTGTAGGTACGTATTGGTTTTTAATGTTAATCGGACGATTGATAGGAGCTTCTTTAGGCGCTCGAATTTCAAGTAAAACCATGTTAGCATTTACCTCTCTTTTAGGATTGATATTTATATTATTGGCTATTATTAGCCCTATCTCTTCTACGGTAAGTATGCCGGTTTTTAAGTCAGATATATCTATAGGCTTTGCAGAGTTGCCGATTACCATAGTATTTTTTATATTATGCGGTTTATGTACCTCAGTGATGTGGGGAGGAATTTTTAATCTAGCCGTTGAAGGTCTTGGTAAATATACTTCAGCAGCATCCGGCATTTTTATGATGATGGTATGCGGAGGAGGAATTTTACCTCTAATTCAAAATTATTTTGCTGATTTGTTCGGATTTCTTTCAAGTTATTGGTTGATTATAATAGAATTTGCTTTCATTCTTTATTATGCATTAGTAGGAAGCAAAAATGTAAATAAAGATATTCCAGTAAGTTAATTTAAATTATTATTAACATCTTATTCCCCTAATCTTAAATTAGGGGAATTTTTTATAGTAAAAAATAAAGGTGTCTAGTTAGCTGATAAGAAAACCTAAGAACATTCCACTAAAAACTAAAAGAAGCTTTTGCCAATCTAAAGAGTGTTTCTCATTACTCTCGAAAATGATTACAGAAGAAATATGTAAAAAAATACCTGCAACTATACCTAATATTTTGGGATATACATTAGGGGCTAAAAATGAACCGAAAAATGCACCGATAGGAGCTGAAACAGCAAATAAGATAAGGATTGAAACAGCAAAAATTTTCTTAATATTTAATGAAAATAAAAAGGTTGATAAAACAATAGTCTCTGAAACTTTATGAATGCTTAAAGCCCACAAAATGTTAGAAGAATGAAGATGAGGCTCATGTACTTCATGTGTATGCATATGATGATGATGAACTTCAAGTGGAGTACCTTCTAAAAATGAGTGGATAAATAATCCTAGCATAACACTTAAGGGAATAACGTTATGAGTATGATCATTAGAACTATGTAAATGCCCATGCTCTATACCTTTTGATAAACCTTCGAGTAGTAATTGAGTACCGACGCCTATAATAATCCATATTCCCGCATTAGTTTCTCCTGATTGAAATAGGAGAGGAAACATATCCAAAACAGTTATTGCCAGAAGAAGTCCGGCACTAAACATTAATAGTCGTTTGCTGAATTTTGAATTATTTTGGAAAAAATATGCTATTCCTGCTCCGATAATTACTGCAGAAATTAATACGATATAGTCCATTTACTTTTCAAAAATTAAAATTAAGCGAGGAGAAGTTTTTACATTAAATTCATGTAAATCATAATCACCAAAGATATTTTTTAATGAAAATCCTACCTTTTTACCAATATTTTCGAAGTAATTTAAATGAAAAGTCCTAACTCTTTCTTGAAAATAAAAATTTTTGTCTTTATCTTGAAAGTTGATGTCTTTTATTATAAAACCATCCTCAATTTTCCTATGTAAATGGAACAATATGCCATCAACCTCTTTATCCTCATTTTCTACCAAATTATCAATAGCTAATGAAACATTCATAAAATCCATTACAAAAATTCCCTTATCTAATAATTGTTCATAGATTGCTTGATACACTTTAAGGTTATCTTCATCATTGCTAAAATAACCGAAACTTGTAAATAAATTAAAAATTGCGTTAAAAGAGTGTGGAAAGTTTGGTTTTCTCATATCGCCCACAAAAAACTTAAGATGTTCATTTTCGTGTTTTTTAGCATATTCAATACTTTCAGGAGCTAAATCAACACCTGTGACATCATATCCCAACTGATTTAAAAAGATACTATGCCTTCCTTTACCACAAGCTAAGTCTAAGATTTTACTTTTCCCGGATAGAGAAAGATATTTTAGTAAGTTGGTAATAAATTCCTGAGCTTCATTATTATCTCGATTTTTATATAAAATATGATAATAGGGAGTATTAAACCATTCTGCAAACCAATCCATACTTCAAAATTACTACAATTTTTTTACCTAATTATAAAATTATTTGTAGTATTATAAAGATTTTTTTCCATTATATGACAGGATTGCATCCACCTATATATTTTTACATTTAATTATTTATATATCATTTAAATTTGATAAAGAACTAAATAAAATAACAAGATTATTTGTTTTATATTTTATTGATGATTTTTTTAATCATTTAATTACTGCAGAAATTAATACGAAGTCCATTTACTTTTTAAATACTGCAGGCAATAAAATAATTAAAGTTTTCGGGTACAATAAATAGGCTTATCATTAAATTTTCTTTCAATTTCACTATGTGATTCATTTTCGATATAAGCAAAATTTCTTTACTTAAAATAAGGTTTCAAATTCAAAAAGTGTAAAAAAAACTACCAAGGTTCACCGTTTTGTTTAAAAAAGTAATAACATTATCCATGATTTCTCTTTATGGATGATTTTTATTTAAATAATCCAGGCTTATCCCAGAAACGTTTATCATATTTAAAGAAATCTAAAATTCAAATAACTTTTTCGGGTTTTATTTTGATGTTAGGTAATGTATTACAATTAGTTTTAAGTGTGTTATAGTTTTTTTAATATTTGGAGAATATATTTCGCATTCGCGTTTAAAAATTAAATTATGTATCTAAGTTATTGTCACATTTTTTATATAAAACATATAACCAATAGAAAATCAGTTAAAAAGAAGGGGGAAGATTAATAAAATTAATTTTTTTTTTATATATTTGCGCTTCGATTTGGCGACTTGTAGAAAATCGTTATAATGTAAAGTATAATCCACTTCCTAAGCAATCAATTTCGCCATATTCTTACGTTGAAAAGCTAAGGAATACAATGTTAATAAAATATGTCTGAAGAGACTAAAAATTTTGAAGAAGGGCAAGATGCTCTAAAAAATGCAAATGTAACTCCCGAGCAGTTTGACTGGGATTCTTTTGAATCTGGATTAAACGCAGAGGATAGAAAAGAAAAGTCTGAGTTAGAAAAAATGTATGATACTTCTTTGAGAGAGCTTGATGAGAACCAAGTTTTCAAAGGTAAAGTTGTGCGCATTACAGACAAAGAAGCTATCGTTGATATAAACTTTAAATCAGAAGGAGTAATTTCATTAAATGAGTTCCGTTACAATCCGAACCTTGCTGTGGGTGACGAAGTAGAAGTAATGGTAGCTCAAAGAGAAGATAAAACCGGACAATTACAACTTTCTCATAGAAAAGCAAGAATGCTAAAAGCATGGGATAGAGTTAACGAACTTCATGAAACCGGAGAAATTGTTGAAGGATATGTTAAATCAAGAACAAAAGGAGGAATGATTGTAGATGTATTTGGCATTGAAGCTTTCTTACCAGGTTCACAAATTGATGTAAAACCTATCCGAGATTACGATCAGTATGTTGGAAAAACTATGGAATTTAAAATCGTTAAAATTAATCACGAATTTAAAAATGTAGTTGTATCTCATAAAGCACTGATTGAAGCAGATATTGAAGATCAGAAAAAAGAAATTATCGGACAACTTGAAAAAGGTCAAGTATTAGAAGGGGTGGTTAAAAACATTACCTCTTATGGAGTATTTATTGACTTAGGAGGTGTAGACGGATTGATTCACATCACAGACTTATCTTGGAGTAGAATCAACCATCCATCTGAAGTTGTTCAATTAGATCAGAAAGTAAATGTGGTAATACTTGATTTTGATGATCAAAAATCAAGAATCCAATTAGGAATGAAACAATTGGAAGCACATCCGTGGGATGCTTTAGATCCAAATTTACAAGTAGGAGATAAGATAAAAGGAAAAGTAGTCGTATTAGCAGATTACGGAGCTTTTGTTGAAGTAGCACCAGGGGTAGAAGGATTAATACACGTTTCTGAAATGTCTTGGTCAACACATTTAAGATCAGCTCAGGATTTTGTTAAAATTGGAGATGAAGTAGAATGTGTTATTCTTACCTTAGATAAAGAAGAAAGAAAAATGTCTTTAGGTATGAAACAATTAACTCCGGATCCATGGACTGATATTACAGCTAAATATCCTGTTGGATCAAAACACAAAGGAACCGTTAGAAACTTTACTAATTTTGGAGTATTTGTAGAACTTGAAGCAGGAGTAGACGGATTAATTTACATTTCGGATCTTTCTTGGACTAAAAAGATTAAACATCCTTCTGAATTTTGTTCTGTAGGTGATGTTCTAGATGTAGTAGTTTTAGAATTAGATACCGAAGCTAGAAGATTAAGTCTAGGTCATAAACAATTAACGGAAAATCCTTGGGACAAATACGAAGTTAAATATGCAGAAGGAACTGTTCACACAGGAAAAGTTATTCAGTTATTTGACAAAGGAGCTACCGTTCAGTTCGAAGATGTTGAAGTAGAAGGTTTTTGTCCATCAAGATTATTAGAAAAAGAAGATGGCTCTAAAATTAAAAAAGGAGACGAAGCTGAATTCAAAGTAATCGAATTTAATAAAGAGTTCAAAAGAGTAGTAGTTTCACATACCGGAACTTTCCGTGAAGAAGAAAATAGAGAAGAAACTGAAAAGCAAGTGAAATCTCAAAATCAAAGCGTTGAAAAATCTACTTTAGGAGATTTAGATGAATTACAAGAATTAAAAAGAAAGATGGAAGAAGGACAATAATCCTTTCTTGAATCAAAATATTTAAGAAAAATAATTCATGAAGAACCGTAATCTTTACGGTTCTTTTTTTATATAAAAATATGATTAAATTAATTTAATTAAATCGCTGATTATAAGCATTTTGTATCTTTATGTGAACAATTTATATTTTATTTTTATAAATATAAACTTTAAAGTAAAAAAAAATTATATATAATTTTGTATAATATTTGTATTTGTATAAAAATAAGTTTAATAATAAAAATTTATATATGAAAGTATCATTTTTTTCAACACAACCCTATGATATTAAATTCTTTAATGAATGTAATAAAAATTTCAATTACGATCTAGAATACTTTGAACCTAATTTAGATGAGCATACTGTGAACATCATTGAAGAAGGAACAGATGCTATTTGTGTGTTTGTAAATGATAAATTAAACGAACGAGTTATTAAGAAATTAAAAAATAGAGGCATTAAATATATAGCGCTTAGAAATGCAGGATTTAATAATGTAGACTTGGAAGCAGCAAAAAAATATGAAATTAAAGTTTGTAGAGTGCCTGCTTATTCCCCACAAGCAGTAGCAGAACATACGTTAGCTATGCTTTTAACCTTAAACAGGAAAACTCATAAAGCATACAATAGAGTTAGAGAACAAAATTTTTCTCTTAATGGTTTGTTAGGAACTAATATTTATAAAAAAACAGTGGGTATAATAGGTACTGGTAACATAGGAAGGGTATTTTGTAAGACGATTAAAGCTTTAGGAACAAATGTTATTGCATACGATGTATATCCAAGTGAGGAATTACAAAAAGAAGGATTTAAATATGCCACTTTGGAAGAGCTTTTGCAACAATCGGATATAATTTCATTACATTGCCCATTAACCCCTGAAACCCATCATATTATCAATAAAAAAACAATAGATATGATGAAAACAGGTGTATATTTAATAAATACCAGTAGGGGAGGTCTTATTAATACACAAGACATAATTGACGGTTTAAAAGCCAAAAAAATCGGAGCCTTAGGTATTGATGTATACGAACAAGAAGAAAAGTTGTTTTTCAGAGACTTATCCGAGACAATTATTGAAGATGATAAAATTCAATTATTACTTTCATTTCCCAATGTATTGGTAACTGCCCATCAAGCGTTTTTTACTGAAGAAGCACTTACACAAATTGCTTTAGTAACTTTAGATAATTTAAAACAGTTAAGCAATAAAAATTGTATTGATAATAAAGCAGCTGAACTAGCCTAAATAATGTAACTTTAATTTCATTTTGAGAATCTTTTCTAAATATTAAAGTTTTTATATTTTCTCATTTCGAATTAAAAATAAAGTAGATATGTGTTATATTCCTTTATAAAATAAAATACAAATTGTGTTTTTTTTTAAAATAATAAAAAAAATAGACAATTTTTGATGTATAAATATTTATAATTTGTTTTTTGTATGTAAGTTTATATAAATAAAATAAATTGTTATTTTTATTAATTAAATTTAATTTTAATAACTTATAATTAAAAAAAAGTATTTATTTTTACAGAAGTGAAGATAAAATGAGAATCGATAGTGAATTTTTTCAAAATGAAGCACTTTTTGTTGCACAAGGATTATTAGGTAAAAAAATTGTAAGAGTTTACGATTCCGGGAAAATTGAAAAATATACAATTACTGAAACCGAAGCCTATGTAGGGGAAGAAGATTTAGCGTGTCATGCAAGCAAAGGTAGAACTAAAAGAACAGAAATTATGTACCATGAAGGAGGAAAAGTATATGTATATCTGATATATGGAATTTATTGGATGTTAAATTTTGTAACTGGTAAAGAAAATAATCCTCAAGCAGTTTTGATAAGAGGAGTTGAAAAATGTTCCGGTCCGGGAAGGGTTGGCAAATTATTGCAGTTAAGTGGAGATTTTTATGGTGAAGATTTATCTTACTCTTCAAAAATATGGATTGAAGATTCTCATGTTAAGCCAAATTTTATTACCACTGAAAGGATAGGAATAGATTATGCGGGAGAAATTTGGAAAAATAAACTTTGGAGATTTTTAATAACTAGAAACTAACAATACTACTTATGAAGATATTAACATCAAAACAAATTAAAGAATGCGAGAGTCAATTTATTAAAAGTGAGGAGACAACATCTTTAGCTTTAATGGAAAAAGCGGCTATAGCATGCTTTGAATGTCTAAAAAATAAGTATTCAAATGAATATACTTACTATATTTTCTGTGGTAAAGGAAAAAACGGAGGAGATGGATTAGCCTTAGCAAGATTATTAAATAGTGAAAATTATAATGTTGAGGCTCATATAATACAGTCCTCTTCAGATTTTGCAGAAGAAACTCAGGAAAATTTCGATAAATATCCAAAATCTGTATATTTTATAGAAGGAGACGATTTTGAAATAAGCGAAGAAAAGGCTATCATCATAGATGCTTTATTTGGGATAGGCTTAAATAAAAAATTATCCGGCATAGAAGAAAAAATAGTTAACCAACTCAATGAATCTAATGCTATAAAAATTTCCATCGATATTCCATCAGGATTATTTGCTGATTCAATACCCGAAGAAGGGCAAACCGTATTTAGAGCAGATGAAACGTTGACATTTGAATTTTACAAAAGATCGTTTCTTCATCTCGAAGCTGCGCAATATGCAGGAAATATATATGTACTTAATATTGGTTTAGACAAAAAGTTTATAGAAGATGAAAAAACCGATAATTATCTTATAGAATATAGTTTTTGCGAAAAAAATTATAAGGGAAGAAATCCATTTAGCAATAAGGGTAATTTTGGAAAAGCAATCATTATAGGAGGAAGCTATGGAAGAATGGGATCTATTACATTTTCTACCTTGTCTGCTTTACGAGTAGGTACTGGTCTTGTATTTACTGGAGCACCCGAATATGGTAATTCAGTACTTCAAACATTAGCTCCTGAGGCTATGTTTTTCTCATGTGGAGATAAGTATATCGAAGATATTCAGATACCTTTTGAAAATTATAGAATTGGAATAGGCCCTGGATTAGGGACTGAGGTACTTACAAAAATGGCATTTGAAAAATTATTGGAAAAAGAAAATAATCCTATGGTTCTTGATGCCGATGCGCTAAATATAATATCAGAAAATAATGATTTATTAAAACTGGTTCCAAAAAATTCAATTATAACCCCTCATCCTAAAGAATTTGAAAGATTATTTGGAAAAACATCTTCTTCAATTGAACAATGCGAATTAGCCAGAAAAAAAGCAAAAGAATATGAAATTGTTATAGTAATAAAGGGACATAATACAGCTATATTATTACCTGATGGACTTTGTTATTATAACGCTACCGGTAATGCAGGTATGGCAAAAGGAGGAAGCGGCGATGTGCTAACCGGAATTATAACGGGACTATTGGCACAAGGATAT
>NZ_JAMBJZ010000055.1:0-14243 GCF_025291155.1 Apibacter sp. | reverse complement strand
TAGGTAATATGATAAGTTTAACAAGATTAGAAGCAAATAATAATCAAATAAAAGAAATACCCAAATCTATTGCTAAAACCAAGCTAGAATATATGTATTTATCTTACAATAATATACAAAAAGTACCTAAAGAGCTTGAAGAAATAAAAAGCTTAAAAAATATATATTTAGATTATAATCAAATATCAGAAATAGAAGGTTTGCTTCCTTATGATGTGGCATACTATGATTTAAGAAATCAGACCGTGAGCTTGCCATTATTACAATATAAAGGAGAAGACGTTGAAATAAGTTTACCTCCCATATTTTTGTACAACAGAAGTAAAAATGACTTTAGTCAAAAAACAAAAATACAGGTATACTTAAAAGGGTCGCAGGTAGGAGAAGCTCTTACAGTTTCAGACAAAGGAGTAGTTATCTTACCTAAAAGTTATTTATCGACGATAAAAAAAGGGGATGATCTTTATTTATATCAACAATGGTATTCTCAAAATAATACGTATATGGGTAACAATAGTCTTCGATTTACAAAAATAGAAATCGAATTACCCAAAGTACCTGAGCAAGAATACCAAGCATTAGTAGATATATACAATCAGATGAACGGCGCAAATTGGGGAACATCTAATGGTTGGAAAAAGTGGAGTATCACAGAAAATAATTTGCATGAAGAATCGTGGAGCGGGGTAACAGTAGAAAATGGTCATGTAACCGGATTGAATTTATATTATTTTTATTATGTAAAGGGAAAACTCCCAGAAAGCATAAAAAATCTAGAGTATTTAAAATATTTAAACTTATCATCATATTATATAAAAAAAGATTTAAGTGGAACGGATTGGAACGTTATATCCAAACTAAAGAATTTAGAAACCTTATACTTATACGGAAATAATATACAGGGAGCACTACCTGAGAGTTGGGGAGAATTACAAAAGTTAAAATATTTAGAGGTAAGATATAATTCAATAGATCAGTTACCTTCCACGATAGGCAATATGATAAGTCTAACAAGATTAGAAGCTGACGGTAATAAGATAAAAGATATACCCGCCTCTCTGATCAAAGAACAATTTTCTATTATTAATCTAGATTTTAATAATCAAACTATTTCGATCCCTGAATTGGAAACAGGAACTAATGAGTTAATTATTAAACTTCCTGATATGTGTACCTTCGGAATAAAAGACGGAAAATCTTATCTTAATGAAGTATACTTATATAATATATATCTCAACGGAGTAAAAAAAGGATCTGTCTACTCTAAAAATGGAATGATCCAAATTAAGGACATAGCTACCTGGGGGGTGAAATATGGAGATAAGATAAGGGTTGAACAATTGGAGGGATATGCAAAAGGTACCAATATTTATTATGATAAATTAACTTTCGGTAGGCAAGTGGATGCAAAAGAATTTGAAATTTTGAAAAAGTTTTATGCCTCTACTTTAGGTAATTTATGGACACATAAATGGAACATAACTCAAAATAATCTTCACTTAGAAAATTGGTACGGCGTAGGTATTAGAGACGGACATATCATATCTATTATGTTATCAAATAACAATTTAATGGGAACAATACCGGAAGAAATTTCTGGATTACAATATCTTGAGACATTAAACTTGAATTCTAATGCTATTGAAGGAGAATTACCAATATCTATAGGAAATTTAAAACAATTAAATACCTTAAATGTATTCGGTAATAAGCTGGAGGGTAATATACCGGTTTCTTTATCTGAAATTAAACAAATAAAAAAAATAATTTTATCAAATAATAATTTATCTGGGATTATACCGGCCAGTTTGTTAAATACATTTACGGAAATCAATGAACTTGATTTATCTAATAATTATTTTACAGATGTAGATAATTTATTAACCTTTCCATATCTAGATATAAGAAATCAAGAAATAATTAAAGATGAATATTTAGAATTAAAAGATGATAAAATTACGATAAAATTAAACAGAATTAATCAGTATGATAATATAAAATCTAATTTCAATGCTGAAAACACTTTTTATCTACAAGTAAATAACATGAATGTAGCCATGAGCAGAGCTATAGATGATTATTTAACTTTCTCAGATATAAACATATCAGAAATACCTGTTGATGCATCCATAGCGATATGGCAATCAAATGGAAGTGCACAAGGTACACATATTAGATATAAAGGTGTATTAAGACAGTCTAATGTACCAGTAGAAGACCAGGAATATCAGGCATTAATAAAACTTTATAATAAAACAAATGGTGAACAATGGAAGGAAAAATGGGATATAAGTTCTAATAACCTTCATACACAATCATGGAAGGGAATTACGCATAATGAAGGACATATTATAGAAATAAATCTTTCAGATAATAATTTAAGAGGAGCTATTCCAAAAGAAATTGCAAGTTTACCTAAATTAAAATCAATTAATTTCTCTTCCAATCAGATTTTTGATATAGAAGAAATGTTTCCAACCCATGTTAAGGTAATTTTAGATCGTCAAAATATAGATTCAGGAAATTTACCTTTAACAGTTCAATCTGTAATCCAAGATAAATCTATAAATAGATACGATCATCCTTCCCAAAAATTTATTAATCAAACCTATTCAATAACTATTGGTGATTTTAGTAAGTATATAACCATACCGGAAGATGGGATAAAATTAATGGATTTGATATCGCACTGGAATATTCCTAATAACCAAACAATTAATTTAAAACAAATTTCAGGAACTTCAAAAAACACAAACATAAAATATTTATTAAACTATAAAGAAGGGGATTCTAATTTAGATGGAGCTATTAATATATTGGATGTCCAAACAATGATAAATTATATACAATTGAAAAAACCTCATTTTTTCAATTATGGAGCTTCTGACATTAATAAAGATAACACCATAAATATATTGGATGTTTTATTATTAGTAAATCAAATTCAAAATAATTCATTAGAAGAATCAAATAATGAATTAAACAGAAATTATACCGCTCAGCCACTTAATCGATTAAGTATTGAAAATAATATTTTATATATAGAAAATCTAGACCAAACAGTTAATTCATTTGATGTGAGACTTCGAAATATATCCAATGTTAATAAAATCGACATATTACTTAATAATGATTTTACCGTAAAAACATCAAAAGCCAACGGTGAAATAAGTATACTTGGATTTAGTCTAAAAGAAGGATTGGCTGTAGGAAAGCATCCTATAGCTAAAATTTCATCAGGTACAAAAATACATTCAGGAATTTTATCTAATGGAAATGCAAATAAAATTGAATTTCAGGTAATTGATAAAACATTAGGAATAGGAGATATTGAAATAGAAGAAGGATCAAAGCAAGTTATTAATGTTCCTAATCCTTTTCAGGATAAAACCATGATAAAATATAATTTACAAGAAAATGCTAGAGAGGTTCAAATGATCATATATGATCTTAATGGTCAAATAGTAAGAATTATAAAAGATCTTCCGGGCACTAAAGGAAATTGTGAATATACTTTGTTTAGAGAAAATCTTAAACCGGGAATTTACTTATATGTATTAGATATAAGATTCGATAAAAAAATACAAAAATATAAAAATAAGATAATAATATTAAATTAAAACACAAAATATGAGAATTAAGACGTTAGTTATATTTTTTCTTATATTCTTCGTTCACATTACACAAGCGCAGAATAGTCTCTCTATTCCTGATTTAAAAGCCGGAATAGGAGAAAAAAACAAAATTAAAGTTGAACTTACTAATAAAGAACCGGTAATAGGAGTTGAATTTACCTTAATTCTACCTAAAGGGTTAATTGTTTATGAAAAAGAAAGCGTTCTCAATCAAGAACGTAAAGGTGATGACCATGCTCTCTTTGTTAATATTGATAAGGAGGGGAACTATCATTTTATGATTTTTTCTTATTCAAATAAAACATTTAAGGCGAATAATGGACCATTAGTTGAAATTCCGATAGAAATACCAGTAAGTTATAAGGAAGGACAATGGTATGATATTAATATAAAAAATGCAATTGTTAGTTCAACCGATATTAAAGATATAGGTTCAGGGCATAAGGGCGGAAAACTGATTATAAATAAAGATTCTTCACCCGATTTGCTAGTATCGGAAGTTTCAACTCAAGCAAGTGAATTAATTCCGAATGAAAAAATTACAGTTAGTTGGAAGGTAAAAAATATTGGAAAAAATATTGCTTCGGGAGGTTGGACAGAGCAAATAAGCCTAATTTCAGAAAAAACCGGACAAAAATACTTGTTAGGTAATGTTTTTTATGAAAACAATCTAAACGTTGGGGAAAATAGTAATAGACAAGGTGAATTTATATTGCCTAAAATATTAGGTTTTGATGGATCTTGTAAATTAGAAGTGAAGGTAATACCGGAACCTGCCGTAAAAGAACCCGAATCAGATAGAGATAATAATATATCTCTTTCAGCCCATAGTTATGTAGTTAATAAAAAATTGTTTATTGAAGCAGATAAAAAAGAAATTAAAGAAAATTCAAATGAAAAGATAAAATTTATACTTAGCAGAAGTGGTGATAACTCTAGCGAACAAAAATTCTTAATTAACAGTTCTTTGGACGGACAGTTAAATCTACCCTCATATGCGATTATAAAAAAGGGAGAATCCTCCGTGGCTTTTTATGCTAATGCTATAGACAACACTTTATATGATGGAAATAGAGCAGTTAAAATAGAAATTTCAGGTAATGAGTATCCCAAAAATTATGTAGAAATAACGATTATCGATGACGAAATACCCTATTTTAATATAAGTGCTACTAAAGACCAATTAAATTCAGGCGAAAAAACTTTGATTAACATAGATTTAATTCAAGCCTCATCACAAGATATAAAAATCAGTTTAGAAACCGATTATTCCAAACGATTAAAAATTCCTGAAGAAATTGTTTTAAAAGCAGGAAAAACTCACATTTCATTTGAAGCTGAATATATTAATTCACAAATTCCTGAAATAGAAGTCAATGCCAAAATCATTGCACGTGCTGTTGGCTATAAACAAGAAAATATTGGTATAAAACTAAATAAAGCCAATATTCCCACTTTTGAATTTACTATATCTCCTTCAACTATTTCCGAAGGAGATGGGAGCTATGCTACATCAGCCGTAATACGTAGATTAGATAATTTTAAAAGTAATGTAACACTTTTACTAAAAGCAGATTTAGCAGATGCATTATTACTTCCTTCCAAAATAGTTTTTGTAGAGGGACAAACACAACAAAAATTTTTCATAGGAGCAGTAGATAACTCAATCGTTGAGGGAACTAGGGAAGTTACCATTACGGCTTCTTTGCTTTTTCCTAATTGTGGATGTAGTGGAGGGTCAAGTGGAATAGCAAATACCGAATATCAATCTAAAGTTACGATCTTAGATAATGACGGTTTAGCTTTATTGGTTAAAGCAAGCCCTTCTACCGTTAAAGCAGGAATACAAAAAGCAGGAAAGATTGTAATTTCTCGCAATACGGTAAGAAGTGAAGATATAAATAATTCATTGCTTGTTAATTTATCTACCGATTCGCCAACGATTGTTGACATTCCGAAAACTGCTGAAATTTTCCCGGGTCAGAAATCCGTTGAAGTCGAATTTAACACTATTATAGATCCTAACAAAAAGGGAGATCAAACTATAAGAATACAAGCAGAAGCAGATAAATATAGTTCCGGTTTCGGCTGGCTATTAGTTACCGATCAAAATAAGCCGGATGCAATCATTACTTCTATAACAATACCTTCAAAAACAGAAGGAGGAGCTTTAACGGAAGTGGTATCGCAACTTAAAAATCAGGGATTTGCTACACTTCCTAAAGGAATGAAAATAGAATATTATTTATCAACCAATACTTCTATAAATAATTTAAAACCTTTTGATGTTACTACCCTTAATGAAGAAGTTAAACCGGGAAAAAGTTTAGATTTCAAGCATTCAATACAATTTCCATATAAAGCCGGTACCTTTAATTTAATTATAGTTCTTAATTCTGATAAAAATACAGAAGAATTGAGTTATATAAATAATCAATTTCATAAAGAAATCGAACTATTGCCAAGTTATACAGCAGAAATTAAAGTAGATAAAAATGTATATAAACCGGGTGAAGTAATTCATATGGAAGGTTTAGCTAAACACTTAAATGGAAGTTTAGCAGCCAATAAGCCAGTAGATATTATAATAAATAATGGTAATTTTATTAGAACTTTTGCAATAACGACTAATTCATTAGGAAATTTTGCATATGATTTTGTTCCACTTCAAGGAGAAAACGGTCATTATGAAATTTCTTCGGGATATCCGGGTGCTAAATTTAAGTCTCAAGACGAATTTGATTTACTTGGGGTAGAATGGATCAACAAGCCATTAGACTTTTTAAAATGGGAAGTTACTGAAGGAACTGAATGGCAAGGTGAGTTTAAGTTGAAAAACAATACCCATACCAATTTGACTAACGTAAATATAAAATTACCATCTGAAACCGATTTTACAGTTAAGACTCAGTCGATAAATTTAAAAGCAGGTCAGGAAGGAACTATAAAATATAGTATTATACCTAAAGGCCCTTCATCGATACGAGAATATTCTGAAATAAAAGCAGAATTTATCTCTGAGGAAGGAGTAAAAACGCCATTTACGTCCTGGTATTATTGCCATACTGAACAAGCAAAATTAATTGCAGATCCGGTTAGTATTGCCACAACCATGGTAAAAGGCAAATCAAGGTTATATGAACTAAAGATTATAAATATAGGTTCAACGAATGCTAAAAATATAAAAATTGATATTCCGAAATTAGAATGGTTAAAATTAAAATCTCCTCAAAAAATAGATCAATTAGGATCAACTGATACTTTAACAGTAGTGTTAGAATTAAAGCCTACTGAAAAACAGCAAATTAATGTTCCTTTAACAGGTAATTTATCAGTGAATTTATCTAACGGAACCGGTGTTAGTATTCCATTTAAAATTGAAACAGTATCTGAAGATAAAGGAACACTACAAATAGATGTAGTAGATGAATATACCTATAATACGGAAAAAGCACCTCATGTACAAGGAGCTAAAGTAGTGGTGAGACATCCTTATACAGGTGTAGTGGTTGCAGAAGGTGAGACGGATAACAATGGAGTGTTTTCTGCGGAGAATATTCCAGAAGGATGGTATAAAGTTACTGTATCAGCTCATAAACATGATTCTTACCAAAATAATTTTGAAGTAGAGCCCGGGAAAAACAATAAACAAACTGTGTTTTTAGCATATCAGGCAGTTTCGTACCAATGGGTAGTAAAACCTACAGAAATAGAAGATCAATATCAGACTGATTTAGATGTAAAATTTGAAACTAATGTTCCGAAACCTGTTCTCATTGTTGATATAGATAAATCAGTAATTGATTTGGAAATAGGACAAAGTAAGATAAGTTATGTAACTATCACTAACCATGGATTAATTAATGCTTTAGACGCTAAAATATCCATAAGGCAAATCAATGGGTATTCATTTACGCCATTAATTGATCGATTAGATGTTATACAGGCCAAAACCTCAGTTATTATTCCTGTTTTAATTGAAAAAATTCCGGAATCGAGATCAATTTTTCCTTGTTTTGCATTGTTTGATGTGATGGCCCTTTTTCCATGTGGTCCATCATTGGGTGAGATTGCTGCTTCTGGAAATTTTATAGTTGTTGGAGATTGTGATTATGATATTAATTCTCCAATTATAAATATTGACGATCATAATATTAGACCTTCGTTAGAACAAATCGAGGGGAATATCAATACGCCAAGTAGTATCACTCCTATAGTAATAAATATACCAGATGCTTGTGATTGGTCATGTGTAATAGGAATTCTTAATACTATATTTACTTGTCATCCTGCGGCAAGTACTGTGAAAGAGATAGGAACTTGTGCTATATCACTTATGACTACAAGTGATTATGTAGAATTAGCTAGTGCAGTAGTTGGATGTGGACATTCTTATCTTAAAAAACTTATTAAATTGCCATCAAATTGTGTTATAAGTACAGCAACTACTATATATTCATGTGTTGGTAGTTTGATAGACTATTTAAAAGAGAAAAATTCTCAAAAAAGAAGTTCTTATGATGATGATTTAGATAAATTAAATAAATTTTTATTAATTGCAGATGATTTTACTGCTATTGATAAAGCTGATAAAGCTCAGGATAAAAGAAATACAATGATATTTAATGATGAAAATTGGGATGATAATGATGATTTTTATCTATTACTAAATGAAGTTGCAGAATTTTTGGATAATGATAAAAAATTTAGTTTAAATGAAAGAATAAATATTAAACAAAATTTAAAAAACACCGCATATAATGAGACTTACATAGATAATTTTTTTGAAAGATGGAATTCATCGGTAGAGGCATGGAATATGGGAGTTTTATCTCCTAATAAAGAGTTTCCTAATATCATAAGTAAGGATAGTTTAAATCATTACAAAAAAGAGATTGAGGATGTTAATAAGTATGTCACTGATAGAGGCTATCAATCTGCAGAAAAGATGTATCAAGATGACCTAGAATTTATATATGCGGAACGAAAAGAAATGAATGAAAAAAGCTCTTCCGTTTGTGCCACAGTTTCCGTACGCTTTTCTCAAAAAATGACAATGACAAGGGAAGCTTTTGAAGGAACTTTAGATATAAATAATAGCACCTCTAAAGAAATAAAAGATATTAATTTAGATTTAGTTATTACAGACGAAGAGGGTAATGATAGTACTCATTTATTCCAGATCAATAAAGATGACTTTTTAAGCGGTGTAGGAATAGTAAAACCTAATTCTAGCGGAGTGGGAACAGTAATTTATATCCCTACCAAAGATGCTGCTCCAACCCTATCAAAATCCTACTCATTTGGTGGAACTCTTTCTTATTTTGATCCTGAAATAGGTGAAAAAGTAAATGTAAAATTATTTCCGGTAACTTTAGAAGTAAATCCGAGCCCCGATTTAGTATTGCATTACTTTATGCAACGAGACATTATAGGAGATGATCCTTTAACAGAAAAGGTAGAGCCTATGGTGCCTGCTGAAATGTCTTTACTTATTAAAAACGAAGGATATGGCATTGCTAAAAATGTTAAAGTACAATCAATGCAGCCAGAAATTATTGAGAATAAAAAAGGACTATTAATTGATTTTGAAATGATAGGAAGTGCTATGAATAATAATCCTAAACAATTAGGCTTATTAGATATAGAATTTGGAAATATTGCACCGCAAAAATCAATGGTTGGACAATGGTGGTTTACCAGCTCCTTATTAGGTCATTTTGTAAAATATGATATTAAGGTAAAACATTTAAATAGTTATGGAAACAAAGATCTTAGTCTAATAAAAGAATATAAAATTCATGAATTGATTAAGAGTGTGAAAGCTTACGGTGAAGGACATGATGATATTGCTGACTTTTTAGTTAATGATATTCCGGATTTAAATGATACACCGGATATGATTTATTATTCTAATGGGGAAAGTGAAGAAGTGTCTCAAGCATCGTCCATCACTGTTAGTAATGATATTTCACCTAAACAACTTACTACACAACTATCATTCAATCCATTATTCATGGGATGGAATTACGGAAATACAGATGATCCGGGTAAAAATTTATATAAATTAGTAAAAGTCGTACGTAATTCAGATAAAATAGAAATGCCTGTTGAAAACTTTTGGCAGACATTTGTAACTCTAAGAGACGGTAAAGATCCTAAATATGAAAATAAACTTCATTTTGTGGATAAAGTATCTGGTAATTCTAGTTATACACTTTATTATAGTCCAATAGAGACTAATTTACCAAAAGTAGTATCATTTACAAATGTACCGGAAAATACAACTACTCAACCGGTAGAATACGTACAAGTCAATTTTAATAAATCTATTCAAAAAGAAACATTTACTTATAAGAATTTAAAATTGATTTATCAAGGAGCTACAATTTCATTAAATAATAATAATGTAAAGATTGGAGCTATTAACGACTCTGTATATGTAGTGGATTTAAAACCTTTAACTCAATCTTCCGGATATTATGAGTTAACTGTACAATGTGATGGTATAAGAGATATTAATGGCAATAGTGGAAATGAAGGAAAATCCGTTTCATGGACACAGGTTATTAATGAGTTAGGAATTATGCAAATTACTTCCGATCAAAATAAATGTCAACCATTAAATAGCATTGAAGTTATATTCAATAAGAAAGTATTGCCTAAAGATTTTACTCAAGATAAAATTACATTAAATGGAAAAGTAAGGGATATTACCATTACGAATGTGGCAGGTGGATTAAAATATTCTATCAGTGGATTGGAAGAATATAATAAGGAAAATGGAAGCTATGAATTAGCAATAAATTTACCGGACATGATATCAGAAGATGGATCGAAAGGATTAGTTATTCAAAAATATACTTGGAAGGTAGATAAAATTAATCCTGAGATAGATCAATTTGAGCTTAAGTATCAGGGATCCGTTCATACGCAAAATGTAACAGATGTACTTGTAACTGTTAATAAACCTTTAGCCACAGAATTTAACTCTGAATGGATTAAATTATATAAAGGCTCAACAATACAAAATGTAGAATTTGAAGTATTAAAACAAGACGCTTTACATTATTTAATATCTGGTTTAGGAATTTATACTCAGCAAGAGGGATCCTATAAATTAATAGTGGATCAATCCAATTTTATAGATGAACATGGAAATTATGGTAATGGAACTGCGAGTAAAAATTGGCAAGTAAACTTCGATAAACCTTTAGGAGTTATTAATATGCATATTACTCCTGATAGAGGAATATCATCTACAGACCATATAACTTCCGGTGATGATGTTAAATTATTATTAGAAACAATTGAGGATAAAAGAATTGTAGCAATTTATGTAAGCACCCCTATGGGAGAAACTTTAATACAAAAAATAAATAAAGATGCTCATGGGGTAATAGAAATACCGATAGGAAACTATAAAGGTAAAAATACTTTTAAGGCTATAGTTTATGATTATCTAGAAAATGCTAGTAATCCGGTTACATTAGAAACCTATATTGATGGAACACAATTAGGAGCTAACTTTATTGAGATAACAAAAAAATCACAATCTTGTTCAGAAATCGAAAGTTTAAATGTAATTTTCACAGAGGATATAGATAAGTCGGAATTTACTTCAGATGCTTTAATTGTTAAAGCCGGAGGAGTAAAACTATCAACTCATGATTTGAAAATTAGTTCTATTTCCGATAGAGAATTTACTATATCAAATGTTGAAAGTCTTAAAAACAATGGAGATATTGTAATAGGAATAGATCTAAGTTATTTACATAAAAAAATAAGTGGATTACAAGGAAATGGTATAGTAACAAATCAATTAGGAGAAATTTACTATTATCAATCAGAAATTTCAGGTCCTTTATCATCTTTGGTGAATTCTATAAATACGTATGTTGCAACTAAGGGTATGAATGAATACAAATGGTCAGTTACAGGAGGAATAATAGTTAATAACAATACAAATGAAGTTAGCATTCAATGGATTGAAAAAGGAGACCAAATTATAACATTAGAATATCAGACACCAACGCTATGTGAAAAATCTGTTTCAATAAATGTAAAAATAGATGATGCATTAGCCGTAGATGATATTGAAAATGATCAATCTAAAGTTTTGAGAATATCACCTGTACCTAATAAGGGAAATTTCAAATTATTTATGAAAGGGAACAAGGGTATATATACATTATCTATATATGATCAGTCAGGAAAAATAATTTATAATGAAGAGAAAGTAAAAGTTACTGATGATTTTCACAAAGAAGTGAATATAAGCCCTGTTCAAAGTGGTATTTACTATGTAATCTTACATAATTCAAAAAAATCATTTAAAATTAAAATATTAGTAGATTAAATAAATTAATTTTAAAAAGCCCTTTCTAATTTAGAAAGGGCTTTTTTTATGATTATATTTTAAATTAATGTATAGTATAAATAAAATTTTTTGTCTTTAAAAAATTATCTTTATCCTTAAAATAAATAATATTTTATAGATTTAAATTCAAGTACAAAATTTGTATTTTAAATAATTAAATTTATTTAAAAATAATATTTATTATATCTAAAGATGATAGAAGGGAAAATATCAAAATTGTTACCATGGGTAGCGGCTATGGCCATATTTATGCAATTTCTCGATTCAACTATTTTGAATACCGCTTTACCGTCAATCGCAAATGATTTACATAAATCACCACTTGATATGCAATCCGTTTTAATAGCTTATGTATTAACTCTTGCCTTATTAATTCCTTTAAGTGGTTGGTTGTCAGATAAATTTGGAACTAAAAATATCTTTATACTCGCAGTTGCAATTTTTACTACAGGTTCATTTTTATGCGTACTATCAGTGTCATTAAAGATGTTAGTTTTTATGAGAATTATACAAGCCGTAGGAGGGGCAATGATGGTTCCCGTGTCAAGATTAACCTTGATTTATTCATATCCTAAATATCAGCTGTTAAGAGTTATTAATTTTATAACTATTCCCGGCTTAATTGGACCGGTTATAGGCCCTACATTAGGAGGTTGGTTAGTAGAAATTGCGAGCTGGCACTGGATTTTTTTGATCAATATTCCCATAGGTATTTTTGGTATAATCGTAGCTTGTAAAGCTGTTCCCAATTATAAAAAAAAGAGCGGAAAATTTGATTTTATAGGATTTCTTTTATTCAGTTTAGGACTGGTATTAGTTTCTTTAAGTTTAGAATTTGCGGGAGAGGGGATGACTAGTATAATAAATGTTCTTATTTTATTAGTATTAGGTTTATCTTTTTTGTTTATTTATAGTATTTATTCAAAAAAAATTAATAATCCGATTATTGACCTAAATTTATTTAAAATAAGAACTCTAAGGATAGGCATTATAGGAAATCTAATTACACGTTTAGGTATTGGCGGTGTTCCATTAATGCTTCCATTGATGTTGCAGGTAGGTTTCGCAAAATCACCTACAGTTTCGGGAATGTTATTAATATTTTCGGCAATTTCGACAATTGTAGCCAAATCATGGGTAATACCTTTTGTTAAAAAATTTGGATACAGAAATTTATTGATTTCAAATACGATAATTTTAGGAATCTCTATTTCCTTGTTTTCTTTGCCTGAAAAAAGTACATCTTTACTTTTTTTTATTCCAATTCTTATAATTTACGGTTTTTTTAATTCTATTCAGATGACATCTATGAATAGTGTTTCATTAGCAGATTTAACGTCTCATAATGCAAGTGGAGGAAATACAATACTTTCAGTTACGCAACAACTTTCTATAAGTTTTGGGATATCCCTTAGTTCAATAATCTTGCGAGGATTTAATTTATCTAATATTTTTGAGGATATCAGTTCAAGCTTTAAAGCAACCTTGTTAATATTAGGAGTAATAACCGTAGCTTCTTCATTTACATTTAGATATCTAAAATCCGGAGATGGTGCGGAAATGTCAGGAATGAAAAAAACTAGTTAAATACATTTAAAGTTAATTCAATAATTGATATTTAAAAATAAAATAAGTTTATAATTTGTTTATTTTTGTATAAACAAACTATTTTTATGAAACATATATTTTTAAGTATAGTGTTATGCATACCCCTTTTAATTACAGCACAAAAAAAAACAATTTATTCAAAGGGAGGGTTACGAATTGATCCATCATTTGTAGATGAAAAAGTGGGAGATAGTGTAAAAAAAATAAATACTATTTTTCATTTTAAAAACGATACTAAAAATTATTTTATTAAAATTTTAAACCTCGATGGTAAAACTTATGCTCAAGGAATAAGCGAATTTATTAAGCTTGATTTTAATAGTAGAAAGGGGGGAGACTTGCATCGTAAAGTTGAAAAATTAACTAATATTAAAATTGAAGATGGGAATATAATTTCTGACCAATTAAAGGCCTCATTTATATATTTGAAAGAAAAAGATAATGCTTATAATGAATTTAATACGAATATTAAATTAATGGTATGTAGTAATGATAAAGGCAATATTAGAAATTGTCGCATAAATGATGATGAAGTTATATTAACACCTAAAGAATTTCCCGGTAAATATCCTCAAACAGCTTTTACACGTTTAGGAGTTGATGATCTAAAAGATAAAAAA
>NZ_JAMBJZ010000054.1:0-14441 GCF_025291155.1 Apibacter sp. | reverse complement strand
AAATAGGAGTAAATTAAATAGAATATAAATTTTACTTCTAAAATAATAATTGCTACAACAAATAATAAATCTTCATTTATATGACACAGATCTATAGAATGAAGAACGGTGATTGGAAATTATGTAAATTTTTTTTAGAAAGCTAAAAATGTAATAATATCATTTTATACATAATTAAAAAATAATAAAACATGTTTCAAGCTATAATTGAGTTATCAATAAAATATAAATTATGGGTAGCCATTGGTGTAGTAGCTTTACTAACAGGTGGTTTGTATTCGATACAGACCATACCTATAGACGCTACTCCCGACATTACCAATAATCAAGTACAGGTAGTTACTACCTCTCCCACATTAGCCCCACAAGAAGTCGAGCAATTAATAACCATACCTCTGGAATCAGAATTAAGGAATATACCTGGAGCGATTGAAGTAAGATCTATATCAAGATTTGGCTTATCCATAATAACTGTAGTATTTAAAGAAAATATTCCAGTACTACGAGCAAGACAATTAGTAAAAGAACAAATAGATATCACTAAAAATGAAATTCCTAACGGAATAGGTGAACCACAACTAATGCCTATAACTACAGGGCTAGGAGAGATTTGTCAATATGTAATTAAAGTTAAGCCTGGTTTTGAATCGGATTACACTTTGGAAGATTTACGAACAATTCAGGATTGGATAATAAAAAAACAGCTTAATGGAATTGAGGGTATCATTGAAATTTCAAGTTTCGGAGGAAAAGTAAAAGAATATGAAGTAGGAATTGATCCTATTGTATTACAAAGCTATGGAATTACCTTAGAAGAAGTTTATAATGCGCTGGAAAAAAATAATCAAAATTCAGGATCAGGATATATTGAAAAACAGCACAATTTATTTTATATCAGAACAAACGGAATGTTAAAAAACCTTCAAGATATAAAAAATATAGTAGTAGCAGTAAAGGAACAAGTTCCCATAAAAATATCAGATATAGCGGAAGTAACCTATGCATCCGCCCAAAGATTCGGAGCAATGACCATGGACGGAAAAGGAGAAGTGGTTGGAGGAATAACTTTAATGTTGAAAGGAGAAAATTCCTATAAGACTGTCCGAAACGTAAAAGAAAGGATTAATCAAGTTAAGACCACCTTACCTGAAGGTTTAGAAATATATATATATCTAGATAGATCCCATCTCATTGAAAAAACTATTTCAACAGTTAAAAAAAATTTAATTGAAGGCGGAATAATAGTAATTTTTGTTGTGATTATTTTATTGGGAAATATAAGAGCAGGTCTTATCGTAGCCTCAATCATACCACTTTCCTTATTATTTGCCTTAATAATGATGAACATTTTTGGAGTGTCTGCCAATTTGCTGTCTTTAGGAGCAATAGATTTTGGTATTGTTGTAGACGGTGCTATTATTATTGTAGAATCTGTTATTTATGTCTTGCATACAAAATACTTAGGAAAAAATATCACCCAAAAACAATTAGATGGAATTGTAGGTAAAACTACAGGAGAAATTTATAAATCGGCAGCATTTGGAATTCTGATAATCATATTGGTTTTTATTCCGGTAATGTCTTTAACGGGAATTGAAGGCAAAATGTTTAGGCCTATGGCTATGGCTGTAAGTTTTGCTATACTTGGAGCACTACTGCTTTCCTTAACCTATGTACCTGTAATGACAACACTTTTTATTAAAAAAGATATTGTATATAAAATAACTTATGCAGATAAAATTATGGATAAACTAAAATCAGTTTATCTCCCTATATTGGAGAAAGTATTAAAAATACCTTATAAAGTAGTAGGTGTAGTCCTAATAATTTGGCTTTTTTCCATATTTATTTTCAAAAATATGGGGGCTGAGTTTGTTCCCACCTTACAGGAAGGAAACATAGCTATGCAAATGAGCATTCAGCCCGGGAGTTCCTTAAAGGAAAGTATTAAGACTACCAATAAAATAGAAAAAATTATAAAAAATAATTTTCCAGAAGTTATTCATGTGATATCAAAAATAGGAACCGCCGAAGTTCCTACTGATCCTATGGGAATAGAAGATTCAGATATCATGATTATTTTAAAAGAAAAAGATAAATGGGTTTCAGCTCAAACACAAGAAGAATTGGCTAATAAAATCAAAGATAAGCTGTCATCAGTGTTAGGCGCTTCATTTGAATTTTCTCAACCCATTCAGTTAAGATTTAATGAATTAATGACAGGAGCAAAAGCGGATATTGTAATTAAAATATTCGGAGAAGATGCGGTAGAATTAAAAAAAATAGCAGATCGAGCTTCACAAATAATAAAAAAAATAGAAGGAGCATCGGATGTAAAAGTAGAACAAACAGAAGGTCTCAAGCAAATGGAAATTACCTATGATCGTAACAAATTAGCCCAATATGGATTAGATGTAAACACGTTAAATCTAATCATACAATCTTCAGTGGCGGGCTTAAAAGCAGGGACTATTGTAGAAGGAGAACGACGTTTCGATTTAGTAATACGTTTAGATGAAAAATATAGAAAAAATTTGAGTTTAGAACAATTACATGTACGTACCGCTACTCAAAATCTAATTCCAGTTTCTGAAGTAGCATCCGTAAAATATGAGACCGGGCCTATGCTAATTTCAAGAGAACAAGCGCAAAGAAAAATAAATATTGGGATAAATGTTCGTGGAACAGACATAACATCCTTAGTTCAAGATATTCAATCAAGGTTAAACACCTCCATCAAATTGCCTCCCGGTTATAGAATTGAATATGGAGGAGCATTTAAAAATCTTAAAGAAGCCTCTTCACGACTGAGCATTGCAATTCCTATTGCTTTATCCATAATACTCTTACTCTTATATATAACTTTTAAGAGTATTAAAGATGCGCTATTGATTTTTTCAGCAGTCCCTTTAGCATCGATTGGAGGAATTATTGCATTGTGGATAAGAGGGCTGCCTTTTAGTATTTCGGCAGGCGTTGGTTTTATAGCCCTTTTCGGCGTTGCCGTTCTAAACGGAATAGTTTTGGTAAGTGAATTAAATTACTTAAAAAATTCAGGTAAATATACTTCTCTTCAGGAAATAATAAAAGTAGGAGGGGAAAATCGATTACGACCTGTGTTTATGACTGCAATGGTGGCTACCCTAGGCTTTTTTCCTATGGCTTTATCAACATCTAATGGTGCTGAAGTACAAAGACCTTTAGCTACCGTAGTAATAGGAGGGTTGTTTACATCTACCTTATTAACTTTATTAATAGTCCCGGCCTTATATTACATTTTAGAAAATAAGAGGTTTAAAAAGAAGATAAATCCTAAAATAATCATTTCGATAGTAATTTTTTTAGGAAGCATATATTCAGGAAAAGCTCAAACAAAAGTATCGCTTTCCAATCTTATAGATCTGGCTTATAAAGAAAATATTGAATTGAAAACTAGAGAATTACAGATTCAAAAAGAAAAATTGGAAAAGAAATATGCTTATTCGCTCAATTCGACTTCAATGAAGGTAGGATATGGGCAATTTAACAGTAGAGAATCAGATTATCAATGGGAAATCGGCCAAGATTTTGGAAATCTATTTTCATATGGAAAAAAGAAGAATTTTATGGATAGTCGCGTAGAATGGTTAACGGCAAAATCTTCCTTACAAAAACACATAATAATTTTTCAGCTCGAACAACTATATAACCAATGGGTTTACCTTATTGAAAAAAGAAAATTATTTACCCAAATGGATTCCTTATATAAAGAAGGACTAAAAAAGGCTCAGTTTAGTTATGAAAAAGGAGAAACAGATTATATGGAAAAACAATTTTTTAAGGCAGAGTTGGAACAAATAATACAGCAAAAGATCATAAATGAACAAGAAAATATAAACATTGAAAATAATATATATAACTTATGTGGAATAAATGCGAATGAAAAATTAGAGCCGTTGGAGAGATTCCACCAAATGCAGAATAATTCTATTTCAGACAGTATAAATTATAAATATTTGTATGAATTTGAAAAAGAAAAGGAGCACAACAATAAAATGTTAGCTTGGGAAAAATCCAAAAGATTACCGGAACTATCCATTGGAGGATTGATGCAAAGCATAGAAAATAATTACAGCTACTATGCAGGAGTAGTTAGCGTAAACATCCCCTTATTTAATAATGATTATAAAAAGCTGAAAGAACAAACCTTACTGGAAAATAAAAATGTCGAATATCAGAAAGAACAAACCAAACGAAGTATAAACTTAAGGATAAAGCAGCTAAAAGAGCAGCAGAAACTGATTAATAATGAATTAAACATATTTGGAACTTCCCATCTCGAAGATTCACAAAAAATGATCGGAATAGCAGACATAAAATATCGTTACGGAGAAATTGACTACCTGCAATATTGCAGCATATTAAGATCCTCTTTAGAGTCGCAAAATACCTATTTGGATTTAGTAAATACCTATAATCAAACTCTGATTGAACTTAACTATTTAACCCAACAAAATTAATTTATCGATCATGAAAATATCAACATACATAAATATATTTTACACTGTAACAATACTTTGTTATTCATGTTCCTCAAAAAATAAAGAGCACTATCAAGAAGATATCCAAGAGCATTCCAAAATAACTTTAAACGATGAGATGATCAAAACTAATGGGATAGAATTCGGCAAAGCAGAGTTGCGTTCCATTGAATCAAAAATAATGGTTACTGGTATTATACATGCTCTTCCAGAAAATAAAGCATCCATCCACAGTAAAATAGATGGATTTATTGAGAAAATAAATTTTATTACCGGAGATTATGTACATAAAGGGCAAGAATTAGCAACTATAAATAACCCTTCATTTATAACATTGCAAAAACAATTTTTAGAAAGTTATTATACGATGAATTTAGCATACAAAGATTACCAGCGAAAAAAGACATTATTAGAAGGAGATGCAACCAGTAAAAAATCTTACGAACAATCTCTAGCTGCCTATCAAGTCTCAACTGCAGAATATGAAAGCTTGAGATCAGAACTACACTTATTAGGGTTTATGCCAAATTTTATAATCAAGACAGGTAAAATTAATCCGGAATTAAAAATATTAAGTCCTATAAGTGGATATGTACAAGCAGAAGAAATTTCTCCCGGTAAGCAAATAAGTACCGCCGATGAACTTTTCTTGATAATAAATCAAGATAAATTGCATGTTGAATTAAACGTTCCGTCCAAATATGCCTCATCTTTATATGTAGGGCAAGCTGTAGAATTTACTCTACCTGAAATTGAAACTTTAATTAAAAGTAAAATTCATATTATAGGAAAAGTAACGAATACCGAAAATAATACCATACAGGTTCATGCAGATATTCAAACGAAATTACCACCAACTGATTTTTATGAGAAAAGATTTGTAAATGCTTATATAATCAATAAATCTAAAGATGTGCTAACAGTACCTAAAGAGGCTGTATTCGAAGAGGACGAAAAATCATATATTTTTATAAAAAAAGGAAATCATGTAGAACGAAAAGAAATAAAAATAGGAAGATCAAATGATGATTTCATAGAGATTTTAAATTTCAATTCTCAGCAAGAATTGGTGATAAAAGGAGTATACTATCTCCAATCCGGCGAGATAGAGTCTGAGCATGATCATTAATTACTTAAATTTTATAATATTTATTTAATAACTCGTTTCAGATATATATTATTTTTAAGAGGATTGCTTATAGGCTTATATATGTTAAAATGGTACACTATTAAGTAAAAATTAAGGCATATAATATTCCTTGGTTTCCTTTAGAAACTTACGGAAATATTTTTAATTTAAGTTATTGTTTATTAAATATTTATGTTTCTTTTATGATTTGAAATTTCATAAAAAAAAATAGGATTAGTAATTTTGTTATGTATGAAAGAACAAATCATCAATAAGCTCGCAACATTAGCAGAATCAGCCAAATATGATGTTTCTTGTTCCTCAAGCGGTGCTAGAAGGAAGAGTGCAGTAGGGGGTATAGGCTCAACTTCTTTTTCGGGAATATGCCATACATTTACCGATGACGGAAGATGCATTTCTTTGCTGAAAATAATGATGACCAATTATTGCATGTACGATTGTGCCTATTGCATAAGTCGTAAAAGTAACGATATAAAACGAACTGCATTCAGTGTTAAAGAACTGGTTGAACTAACATTGGAATTTTATAAAAGAAATTATATAGAAGGTTTGTTTTTAAGCTCAGGAGTAGTTAAAAGTCCCGATCATACCATGGAAAGAATGATTCGGGTAATCAAGGAATTGCGTACGGTTCATAGATATAATGGTTATATTCATATGAAAAGCATTCCGGGAGCCAGTAAAGAATTAGTAACACAAGCAGGACTATATGCGGATAGACTCAGCGTGAATATAGAAATTCCTACAGAGAAAAACCTCAAATTTTTAGCCCCCGAAAAAGATCACAAAAGCGTCTTTGCCCCCATGAAATATATTCAGAACGGAGTTCTCGAATATAAGGAAGAAAAGAAAAAATATAAATCAATTCCCCGATTTACTCCGGCAGGGCAGAGCACACAGATGATTATAGGGGCAACCAACGAGACGGATCAAGATATATTAAGGGTTTCCTCACTTTTATATATGCAATCAAGTATGAGAAGAGTCTACTATTCAGGATTCATACCAGTTAATTCTTATGACACTCGGCTTCCCGTTTTGCAACAAGCTCCCTTAGTAAGGGAAAATAGACTATACCAGGCGGATTGGCTGATGAGATTTTATCAATTTTCGGCAGAAGAAATTATTGATGAAAAAAATCCTAATCTCGATCTAGATGTGGATCCCAAACTAGCTTGGGCACTTCGTCATCCCGAAATGTTTCCTATTGATATTAATAATGCTGAGTATCGGCAGATATTGCGTGTGCCTGGTATAGGAATTAAGTCAGCCAAATTAATTATAGCATCACGGAAATTTGGTAAATTAGATTTATATCAACTAAAAAAAATCGGAGTTATTATAAAAAGGGCGCAATATTTCATTACATGTAGAGATTCCTCAGGAATCACCATTAATGAAACTACACCTGCTTATTTAAAGAAAATTCTTGTAAATAAAAAAAATACTGTTAAAAACACCAATCAGATTTCTTTATTTTTTCCTTAAAATTTAAAAAAATAATGATACTATTTTCTTATGATAAGACGTTAGATGGGCTTTTATGTGTAATTTTTGAGGCATATCAAAAGAAATTATTTCCAGAGATGCTTATAAAATTAGGAGATATTCCTCCTTTATTTATCGACCAATTATTAGAGATACAAACAAGAGAAGAGATTGTAGTAAAAGTATGGAATTATCTAAAGAAAAAAATGTCTAAAGAATCACTTAACATTATTCATGCAGTTTGGCTGTCGGAGCAAGATGAAAGAGATTGGTTACTATTTAAATATATTAAAAAAGCCATTGATAGCAAATTTGCCGGTCATACCGATTTTGGTGACGATGTAATAATTCAAGCCCATAATTTAGCTAAAAAAGTCTATAAAGAAGGATATAATTGGAAACAATTTGTTCGATTTAAAAAATCCAAAGACGGAATCTATTTTGCTCCTGTGTATCCCATTTACAATAGTTTACCGCTGGCTATTCCGCATTTTAAAGATCGATTTTCTTTTCAGTCTTGGATTATTTATGATTTAAAACGTGATTATGGATTTTATTATGATAGTAAAGAGGTTATTCAAATGACGCTAGAAAGAGATAATGAATATTTCAGCAAAGATTCAATCAATGAAAGTTTATTGGATTCTAAAGAAGTACTCTTTCAGGAATCATGGAAAAAATACTATCAGGCGTTAACCATTAAAGAACGAATTAATCTAAAGAAACAAAAACAACATATGCCCAAAAGATATTGGAAATATCTGACAGAAAAACAATAAATGATGAGATGAGGCTTTTACAATTAAAAGGATTATCTTTTTTATAAGTTAAAGATTAATATTTATTTTCTATTACTTTTTTATCATTTTATTTAACCACATATAAATTCTCAAAATTGTTAATTAAATTTAATGATATTAATTTAAATATTTATAGTTAAATAATCTTGAAAAAGCATTGAATGCCGTATTCTTATTTTATTTTTATTTATTTCAATGAAATTCTCATTTTAACAAATTCCTACCTATAATTTTATAAATATTTTTGAGTACAGAATAAGTGTTTTTTTTCTTTTATTTCTAAGTTGAAAATTTTAATTCTCAATTTTCCTTTGTACACATCCTATTAATATGAATTAAACCTGCAATTTCAATTCTGAAAATGTGAATAGTTTGGATAAAAAAATAACAATAAATTATTTTAATACGAAATATTTATAAGAAGAAAAACGCTATTATATAATTTTCTCAAGTTATGAAGTCATTTCATCGTAATATATATCTTTTTTATAATAGATACAAAAAAACTACCAGCCTAAGCAGGTAGTTTTAATATTAGTAATTAAAAAATTATTTGATGAAAAAGTTAGAATTTATAGGTAAGTTGAAGTTTAAAATTTCTAGGATCAATTTGATTAATATAACCACCTCTATAATAAGACGTATAACCAATTTTATCGAAAATATTATTAAAGAAAAATTTTAATCCTATATTTTGATAAGTGTATCCTAATTGAGCATTGACAGTGGTATAATCAGGCATATTAAAAGGTTTTATACCCGGGGTGGAACCATGTCCATCAGCTCTTAAATCTGAACTATGGTCATTAATAGGACGATCACCTACATAATACACACCAACGCCTACAACAAGGTTTTTTAATGCTCCATTATTGACTAAGTATTGTACCCATCCATTTGCAGTAGTATACGGAGCATTCATAGGTCTTGAACCATTTACATAAGCTACGCTATTTTTATATTGTACATCTGAATAAGAATATCCTAAAATTACTTGTAAATTTTCCAAAATGTGACCATTCGCCTCGATTTCTACCCCATTTCTTCTTAAATCTCCTGCTTTAGAGTAATATCCTGTACCTACTCCATTTTCATATACTTGGTAAGATATATCATTATTTTTAATAAAGTAATAGGTTACATTAAAATCTAATTTTTTATTAAACCAATCAGATTTCACTCCTACCTCAAATTGATTAGTAACGGAAGATCCAATAGTACCTCCGTCTTTGGTAGGATTACTTGCGGACCGTAAATTAGTTGTAGTAGCATAATTACCAAAAACACTTATATTTTTTAAAGGGCTAACCATTACTCCTACGAAAGGATCCCATGCCTCATTAGCTGCATCTATATTGGGTTTTTTAGCATCTTGACTAAAACGTAATCCTACATTAGCTCGAATGTACTTATTTATTTCAACAGCATCTTGAATCATTATTCCATATACTTCTGACTCACTTGAACTAGTTGAAGCAATTGCGTCGAAAGCAGATTTATTGATTCCTTTTGGTAGTACATTTGGTATTTTATCAAATATATTAATTACATCTATATTTATAGATCTATCTATAGCAGGTAATCCAGTTTTAGGATCTAAAATTACCTTTCCCCTATCGTCTCTTCTGTATTTTCCATGGGTAATGGAATTTGTTTTATTTAACTTATAATCAAAACCTGTTTGAAAAGTGTGTTTTACTTTACCAGTATAGATATTTTTTCCAATCAAATCAATTTGTATCACTTTATTTTTATCTTCACTTTCTGACCAAGCTAAAGTTCTGGCACGTCTGGTAAAATCAGTGACATCTTTTCCTGTTTCATCTTTAAATCTATAAGGGCTAGCTAAAGAACCTAACCCGTAAGTTTCTTCGTTATTTTCAGATGCCGCATATAAAGCACGTAAACTTAATACATCATTTAATTTTCTTACAACTTTTGCACTGTATGTGGTAATTTTTGTGTTCTGATTATCAGTTGTCCATCCATAAAATTTGTGGGTGGTATCTAATAGGTTATTTTTATCAGAGTCAGTTGAATTTACGGTACCTCTATCCGGGGTGATATTATTATTTAGGTAATCTAATTCAAGGGTAACGGTTGTTTTATCGTCAGGCCTCCATTCAAAGGATGGGTTTATGTAAACTCTGTTATTATCTACTCTAGGTTTATAACTGTCAGATCTCTGGTAGGCACCATTTAAACGAAATCCGGCCGTTCTTTTTTTATCCAATACAGTCTGATAGTCAAATGTTGGTCTGAATAACCCCCAGCTTCCTGTTTCAATGGCGACGTTTCCAGCTGTTAAAAACAAAGGAGTTTTAGTAACTACATTGATAACTCCTCCCGGACTTCCTAATCCGTTCCCTATACCTTGAGTAATAGCTGCTGAACCGCGTAATACTTGAACACTAGATACTCCTTGCATGTCAGAGAGTAAAGAAGCAGATCGGAAATCAGAATCAACTTGAACACCGTTTTTTAATACAGGAGTACCGCGATATCCTCTGATTGACATACTTTCAGAAGCTCCCCCATAAGTTCCGAATAAAGTCACTCCCGGAACATTTCTAACTGCATCCGTTAAGGTTAACGCTCCTTGCTTATCAATAATTTCACTGGTAATAACAGAAATATTTTGAGGTAATTCTCTAGGAGCAACCGGAAGACGGGTAATCATATCTAATCCGTGTATTTGTTTGGTTCCGTATATAGTCACATCATCTATATCACCTTTTCCATATAATGTTATACTTATGTCTTGAACTTCATCTGGATTGAGTATAATAGATTCCGTATAGTCATTAAATTTAGTTGAGGTGATAGTTAATTTATGAAAACCATCATTAAGACCAGATACTTCAAAATATCCAGATTGATTATTAACCTCAGAAACTTTTTCACCGTCAATGTAAATAATTGCCGTTTTGATCGGTTTGTCTTCCACATCTAATAAATATCCTTTAATTCCTGATGTATATTGAGCTAATAGTAGCTGTCCTAAACATAAAAGAACAAAAGCTATGTAGGTTTTTTTCATAATAATTTTTTATTTTTTCGGCAAATATAATTTTAATTTAGACCAATTACAAATAAAATGAGTTTTTTATGTTGTTGTTTTTTGTTAATATATTGATTATTAATGTTTTATATTTGCTTTTGTTTTTTTTATTCTAATTTCATGTAGGCTAATTTAAAGATGTTTAATAGCTGAAATAGAGGTCAACTATAAAAAATATATTAACTTTGCATTCTAAAATTGAAAGTATAAAAAATTAGAAAGGATGAGTTTACCTATAGATTATGTTCCAGTACTTATACAGGTTGCAGTAGCTTTAGGGTTCAGTGTAACAGCTCTAATCGGATCGGCTATGTTAGGTTCGAGAGTACACGGGAAAGTTAAGGATGATACCTTTGAATGTGGAATAGCATATGAAGGAGATGCCCGTTCGCCCTTTTCAGTTAAATATTTTTTAACAGCAATTTTATTTGTATTATTTGATATTGAAATCATCTTTTTTTATCCCTATGCTTTAAATATAAGAGATTTCGGAGTAGAAGGCTTTTTAGCGGTATTAACTTTCATTTCCGTTTTTCTTATGGGCTTTGTATACGTGGTTAAAAAAGGCGCACTGGATTGGGAAAAATAGGAATAATAAAAATCTATTTTTAAAATATTTTTAAAAAAGAAATGGCAGAAAAAAAAGTTAAGATTGTTGAGGCTCCTGAAGGAGTTAGTGGGCCCGGATATTTTGCCGGAAATTTTGATAAGATCATTGGATTAGCAAGGTCTTATTCACTATGGCCATTACCATTTGCTACCTCTTGCTGTGGAATTGAATTTATGGCTATACAGGCTTCCAATTATGATTTATCACGTTTTGGAGCAGAAAATATGTGTTTTTCGCCAAGACAGGCAGACCTTCTTATGGTCTGTGGAACCATATCTAAAAAATTAGCTCCGGTATTAAAGCGAGTGTACACTCAAATGGCAGAGCCTAAATGGGTGATGGCAGTGGGGGCCTGTGCTTCAAGTGGTGGAATTTTTGATACCTATTCAGTATTGCAAGGAATTGATAAAGTTATTCCCGTAGATGTATATGTTCCCGGATGTCCTCCTAGACCTGAACAAATTATTGAAGGTTTTATGCAAATTCAAGAAATAGCTAGAAATGAAAGTCTAAGAAGAAGAGAATCTGCAGAATACAAAGAATTATTAAGTTCATATGAAATTTCGTGATAATTTATGGAAGGAAAAATTATAGATAATCAATTTGTATTGCAACTCATAACAGATGAGTTTGGAGATGGTATTATAAGGACATATGAACCGGATGGAATTTTAACCCTGGAAATAAAAAAAGATATTGTACTTCCCTTATTAACTTTCATTAAAAATCATGATATTAAAATTGATTTTTTAACGGATGTTTGCGGAATACATTATCCTACCAATAAAGGTAATGAACTTGGAGTAATCTACCATCTTCATAGCTTTATAAATAATTTTAGAATACGGATTAAAGCATTTTTTTCTATAGATAATCCTGAAATTGATTCAATTACCTCTATTTATTCTGCTGCTAATTGGCAAGAGAGGGAAACCTTTGATTTCTATGGAATCAAATTCAAAGGACATCCTGACCTTACAAGAATACTAAATAGGGACGATATGGATTATCATCCACTTTTGAAGCAATATACATTGGAAGATACTACTCGCACTGATAAAAATGATGCCATGTTCGGCAGATAATTTAGTAAAATAAAATAGTTAGAATAATAAAATGTCTAAGCAAAAAAATATTAGTGATTTGATTGATTTATCAAATTCTGTGGACAAATATATTGTGAAGGAACAAGTAGACGGCGAGTTGCAAAGAATCAACTTAGGACCTACACACCCTTCTACTCATGGTATATTTGAAAATAAAATATTGATGGATGGAGAAAGGATTGTATCAGCCAAATCTACGGTGGGATACATTCACCGAGCATTTGAAAAAATATCTGAAAGAAGAACATATTCACAAATCACTACTCTAACAGATAGGCTTAATTATTGTTCATCTCCAATTAACAATATGGGATGGCATATGACCATGGAGAAATTTTTGGGAATAAAAGTTACCAAAAAAATTGATTATATGCGTATCATAATCATGGAGTTGGCAAGAATAGCAGACCATTTGGTTTGTGACTCCGTAATGGGAGTTGATACAGGTGCTTTAACTGGATTTACATACGTATTTCAGGATAGAGAGAAAATATATGATCTATACGAGCAGGTTTGTGGAGCTCGTATGACAACTAATATTGGAAGAATAGGAGGATTTGAACGTGATTTTAGTCCGAAATTTCATCAATTAATAAAAGAATTTATAGCAGAATTTCCTAAAAGATTAGAAGAATTTGCCAGTTTGCTAGAAAGAAACAGAATCTTTATGGATCGGACAATTGGAGTGGGGGGGATCTCAGCTGAAAGAGCCTTGAATTACGGTTTTACAGGTCCTAATTTACGAGCCGCTGGAGTAGACTATGATGTGAGAGTAATGAGTCCTTATTCTTCTTATGATGATTTTGATTTTATTATTCCAATTGGAACTGCAGGAGATGCTTACGATAGATTCATGGTACGTTTACAAGAAATGAGGGAAAGTTTTAAATTGGTTAAAAATGCTTATGAAAATTTACCTGAGGGCAATTACCATGTGGATGTTCCAGAATATTATCTTCCCGATAAACCAGATGTCTATACAAGTATGGAAGCATTGATTTATCATTTTAAAATAATTATGGGAGAAACAGATATTCCAACTGGAGAAGTTTTTCATTCCGTTGAAGGAGGAAATGGTGAATTAGGATTTTATATGGTAAGTGATGGAGGAAGAAGTCCTTATAGACTGCATTTCCGAAGACCGTGTTTTATATATTACCAAGCTTATCCGGAATTAATAAAAGATCAAATGTTATCAGACGCAATTATAACTTTAGGAAGTTTAAATGTTATTGCCGGAGAATTAGATGCATAAATGTAACTAAACTTAAATTACATATATTAAATAAAAAACTCTCATTTTTGAGGGTTTTTTGTTTATATAAAAAAGACTTTATTAATAATCTTAATTTTATAAAAATACAATAAAATAAATAATAGGAGGTATGGAGCAATTAAAGAGGACTCATATAATGTTATGTTCAAAAAGTTAAGCCTGAATACGATATTTAAAAATAATTCAGTGTAAGTAATGAGAGCTCTTTTATCGGAAAATTGTCTTCTTTATAAAAGAATGAGAAAAAAATTAAATTCAGGAAATTTATTGATAATATATTTATTCCATGAATGTGTTTTTTTCGGAAAAATCTGAAACTAATTGTAAGGCTAAGATTAATGTGCCATGTAAATCTTTTATTTTATTTTTTTGTATTTTCCGTGAAAGTATTATGAGACATCTTCACGGAAAATATTGTGTAGCATCGTAC
>NZ_JAMBJZ010000053.1:0-14777 GCF_025291155.1 Apibacter sp. | reverse complement strand
TATCCATAATCTTTAATTTTATCTTTAGTTTTGATTTTTATTTATTTTAATGAACTTTATGTTTTTAAATATTTAAAACGTAACAAATGTATTTACTAAATCGAAACTAAACAACAATAAAACAAATTTTTTTTTCATTAAAATTAAAATAATTTTGTTATGAAATCCCTAAATCATTCACAAAACAATATACAAAATACTGAATTTAAAGTATTTACATATTTATTTGCAACATTTTCATTAACGAAACTAAATCTTTCTTTACTTTCTGATAATTTAAATATTTTCGTAAATTTGACATTTATAAAGTAGATATAATTATTTTACCCAATGTTATTACATGCCCAATGAAGAATAACAATATTAATAATATAAGACAACAGGAAATTCTAGAAGAATTAAATTTTAATCATTATGTATCTGTAACTGATTTATGTAAGAAATTAAATGTTTCAGCAGTTACGATTAGAAAAGATTTGACTCATCTTGAAAAAATAGGAAAATTATACAGGACTCACGGAGGAGCTACGAGAGAATCTTTTATTGTAAAGGAAAGACATGTTAATAAAAAAGAAACCTTACAAGTTGAAGAAAAATCAAAAATAGCTAAAGCCGCACTCAATTTTATTGAAGATAATGATTTTATAACTATTTCTTCTGGAACTACCACACAAATGGTTGCCCAGGTTATTGATAATAATTATACTAAATTAACCATCCTCACTTCTTCATTGAAATCTGCCATGTTATTATATGGTAATCCCAATTTTGATGTAATACAATTGGGGGGAGATGTAAGAACTAAATCAGGCTCGGTTATGGGACCTTATGCTGAATTGATGATTAGTAATTATTCTTGCAGTAAACTATTTATAGGTGGTGACGGAGTTGATTTTGATTTTGGGCTTTCTACTTCCAGTACTATGGAAGCTAAAATGAATCAACTCATGATACAAAATTCTGAAAAAGTTATCGTTTTAGCTGATTCTACTAAAATAAGCAAAAGAGGTTTCGGTAAAATAACCGACCTGGATAAAATTCATGTTTTAATTACTGATCAAGGTATTAATAATAGAGATGTTGAAAAATTTGAAGATTTAGGTATAGAAGTTGTAATTGCTAAATAAATTATCTTAAAAATTAATTTTTCAATCAACTTGAATTTTTAAATGTATACATTCGATGAAACATTATTTTTTGTTTCAGCTAATTTTTTTCATCTTTTAATTTTATGCCTATTTAATGTATATCATATTATTTAGATACATATGTCTATCTCTAAATTAATTAACAACTAAGTCTTTTTATTTAAAAATTACTGAATTCATATTTCTAAGAAAAAACTTAAAATGCTACTTAAAATGAATTTTATGCAGCATTTAACTTACTTATATTTGAGTAATTTGAAAAAAATGTTTTTTCTTCTTTTATTTTAGAATTAAAAGAAATTAATCTAATTTAATTATAATAACTTCTATAAAGTAATTGCATAAAATTACCAATCAGAATTATTAATATTATCTCATCGAAAAAATAAAAAATTATCTAAGATTAGCTCGTTCATTTAGCGATTCTTTTAAACATGTTATTTATAGCCTCCGGAAATCCTGCATAAACAGTCATCATCAGCATAAAAATTTTAATTTCATTCTCTGTAACTCCCATGTTTAAAGCTCCGTTTATATGAAACTTTAACTCCTAGAGTGCATTTCCTTAGGTAGCTAATGCCGCAATAGTGGCAATTTGTCTAAACTTCTTTTCTAAACCATTTCGTGAATAAATATCAATATATTCATATTCTAAGATAAATTGTAAAAATTCAGGAGAAAAATCACGATAGGATTTTTCCATTCGCTGCACCTGCAATCTATCTAGCTGTGAAAGTGTTTATACGCGTTTTGAATATTTATCTATTACATCTGCTTCTTGGTTTACCTTTTCCTCTAAATCATTAATACCATTTTCTTTTCGCTTAATTAAAACTTCCTTCAAACCATTCATTGCATTAATAGATTTTTGAAATCCTCTATATACAGACATTTACAATATTGTTTCTTTTACATCTGTTATAGAACTGCCGGTATTTATGCACCGTTTAGACGAACCTTTAATTGTGAGATTGCTCCTGAAGTGATAGGTGAAAATACTGATGTAATTTCTTTTGATTTGTTATCTAAATATTTTACACAATATACATCTCAGAGCGAATATTCGACAAGAAATCGGGCTAATTCCGTTTAGATTATGTTTGATTTAGATTAACAACCGTTTTGTTTCGATTAAGTGGATGTCCAATAAATATATGTTTAGCTGTAGTTCCTATTACATTTTTGCAATATGAATTTATTTATTTTATCTGTACATGCAATTTTTCATAAAACAAATCAATAGATTAGGATATATCTTTTACAGCTTTTAGAACAATTCCAATTATGAATTTGCTTAGGATTTACAAAAAATATTTCATCTGTTTGGATTGAGTATCCTCAAGATTGATCACATATAAGCCAGTACCTTCTGTAAAACAGACTAATGAAAAAAAGAATGTCAATGTGCCCATTCGATTTCAGGATCTTCCATTTTGTCAAATTTTCCTGCATAACAGGAAATATGTTGCAAGGTCAAAGATAATATATCAGATATGGAGTATTCCTTTACTTTAAGATAAAATTATAAAAATATGGATAATCAATAAAGTTATTTCATTAATTATCTAAAACTCATTAGTTGGGTTATATTGGATCTTCTCACTCGCTTACTAGGATATATATACATCCGTTAATGTAAGAGAAATATAAACCTAGTCATATTTCATTTTCGTTCTTCAATAATTATATTTTGAGATTTTGTTTATAAATTATAAGCTTATCTTTCTTAATTAACGATTTAATTAGCGCTATCTTCTCGCATTATCTTCATAGTAAAATTGAGTTATCTGAATCTTTAATTTCGTAATTCCCAATTTTTTCTCTACGAAGTTTTGTAAGATATCCACCTACTCCTAATTTCTGACCAAAATCATGAGCTAAAGATCTTATATAGGTTCCTTTACTGCAATGAACTACAAATTCAACATAAGGAATTTTAACCTTTGTTATTTTAAAATCATAAATTGATATTTCTCGGGAGGGTATTTCAACTGCTAGTCCTTTTCTTGCAAATTCGTATAATCTTTTACCTTCTTTTTTTAATGCAGAATATACAGGAGGTTTTTGAATAATTGTATCACCAATAAAATATTTTGTTGCTTCTTCAATATCTTTTACCTGTAAGTGACTAAGTTCTTTATGATTAACTTCTTCTGTTTCCGTATCATAGGATGGCGTTTCGACTCCTAATTTTATTTCTCCTGAATATTGTTTTGATGCATCTTGAATCTGTTGAATTTGTTTGGTAGCTTTACCTACACATACAATGAGCAAGCCTGTTGCTTTAGGATCTAATGTACCCGCATGACCTACTTTAATTTTTCTTAAATTAAAATTTCTCTTTATTTTCCACTTAATTTTATTTACAACATCAAAAGAAGTCCAATCCAACGGCTTATCTATTAAATATATTTTTCCTTCTTGTATATCTTCTAAATTCATTGTTTCTTTTATTAAAAAGCAAATATAATCAACAAATAATATCCAGTTTAGAATATTGAAAATTATTGTAAATTTGCAAAAAGCAAATCAACCTTGTTGCTTCTATTAATGAATAATAGAAGAGGAAAGTCCGGACACCATAGGATATCACAGCGGGTAACGCCCGTCCATTGTAAAATGAGGACTAGTGCAACAGAAAGGAAGTACAGTTCGGCTGTAGTGAAATCAGGTAAACTCTGTGAGGTGCAATGCTATGTATACCGGATTTATAAGGGCTATCCGTCCGATGCCGGGGGGTAAGCAGATTGAAATAAGGAGTAATTCTTATTCTAGATAAATAACAAGGCTTTTCAATATTGAGAATGACAAAATCCGGCTTATTGATTTGCTTTTTTTATATATAAAAATTTCACTACTTTTATCCTATCCATTCATTTACATGTACACCCATCCCTATACGTATAGCCTTTGCTGATATGGTAAATGTTTCTGTAAATGAAGACCTTCCTATACCTAATGAATCAAGTTTTTCTTTATATTTCACTACATATCCAGCTGTGAAATTTAACTCTTTAAATGGAACATTTGAATTTCTTTTCACAAAGACAATTTTTCCATCTTTTTTCTCACAACTGTCTGTCATCCATTCAAAAAATCCAGTTTCATTGGTGGATTTAAGAGTTACTTCTATTCTACCACCTCTGATTTGTGCAGAGGGTCTTCCTGTAGGGTCTGTTTCTTGTGCTAATGAATAATTTACATTTATAATATTATATTTTCTCCCTGCTACCTCTAATCGTGCTCTAAATGACATAATAATTATTTTTTAGTGTTTTTTTTTAAATTCGACAAATTTACGTATTTGCTTATACATATTATTTGATGAATCGTTAAATGCTTGTTAAATTACATATTCTATTATAGGTTGACTTAACTACTTAATTTATAATATGCTTTTTTATAAAAAGACATTTTATTAGTTTATATTTTATAACAATAAAAAAAGAGATATTCATGATATCTCTTTTTTTTGATTTATTCTTCCTGATTATTTTTCAATTAAAACATTTCCTGTCATTTCCTTAGGAATCGGTAATCCCATTAGAGTTAAAATTGTGGGTGCTATATCTCCTAATTTACCTTGTTTTAAGTTATATTTTTCATTATCAACTACAATTAATGGAACTAAATTAGTTGTATGTTGGGTGTTTGGAGATCCATCTTCATTTTTCATCTTATCAGAATTACCATGATCAGCTATAATTAAAGTCGTATAACCGTTCTCTAAGGCTGCTTTACATATTTCTCCTGCACATTCATCAACTACTTCAGCTGCTTTGACTGCTGCTTCAAATACACCTGTATGTCCAACCATATCGGCATTTGCGAAGTTAAGACATACAAAATCAACTTCTTTCTTTTTTAATTCCGGTATAATTGCGTCTTTAATATCATAGGCTGCCATTTGAGGCTTTAAGTCATAAGTAGGAACGTCTTTTGGAGAAGGAGCTAAAATTCTTTTTTCGTTTTCAAATACTTTTTCCTCTCCTCCGGAAAAAAAGAATGTCACATGCGGATATTTTTCGGTTTCAGCAATTCTTATTTGTTTCATCGCTGCATTTGCTATGACTTCACCTATTGTATTTTTAATCGTGTCCTCTTTGAATATAACATGTATATTTTCAAACGTTTCATCATATTCAGTCATCGTTACAAAGTATAAATCTAATTTTTTAATTCCAACTTCCGGATGATCATGCTGAGATAAAACATCAACAATTTCTCTCGGTCTATCGGTACGAAAATTAAAGCATATAACAACATCACCTTCTTGGATTTTTGCCACAGGTTTATTATTCTCTGTTACAACGATGGGCATTAAAAATTCATCCGTAATTCCATCTTCATAGGATTGTTGTATCGCTTGTAACGGATTCTCTGTTCTATTCCCCTCTGCATTTACCATAACGTCATAAGCTATTTTTACCCTTTCCCAACGTTTATCTCTATCCATTGCGTAATATCTTCCTACAATAGATGCTAATTTTGCATTATTATCTTTACAAAAATCAATAGTATCTTTTATAAAGCCTTTTCCACTCTGTGGATCGCAATCTCTTCCGTCTGTAAATGCATGTACAAAAACATTAGGTACATTAGATGAATTGGCTGCTTCTACTAATGATTTTAAATGGCTAATATGTGAATGTACACCACCATTGGAAACCAAACCAATAAAATGTACGGGTTTATTATTACTTTTAGCGTATTCAAAAGCTTTTTTTAATTCTTCTTCATTACCTAAGGTTTCATTTTCAACGGCTAGATTTATTTTCGTCAAATTTTGATAAACAACTCTTCCGGCACCTAAATTCATATGTCCTACTTCAGAATTTCCCATTTGTCCTTTAGGTAAACCTACATCCAACCCATAGGTTACCAAGGTTGTATTAGAATATTTCTGGAAACAGCTATCCATAAAAGGAGTATGAGCATGGTCAATTGCTGATACAGATTTATCCGTAGCTATTCCCCAGCCGTCTAAAATCATTAAGATTACTTTTTTATTCATAATTTATTTTTTGGTAAAATTAATTTATTTTTATATGTTATTTTAATTTTAAAGTTATTGAATATTTATGATTTTTATTGTTTTTTTAATATAACATTTATTATACAAAAAAAGACTTGTCTACTCAAGTCTTTTTTATATACTACTAGATTATTCAAAATTTATTCAACCGTTACAGATTTTGCTAAATTTCTAGGCTGATCCACATTTACACCCCTTAATACAGCAATATAATAAGCTAAGAGTTGTAATGGTATCACAGTTAAAATCGGAGTAAAACATTCTGATACATCCGGAATTTCAATTGATTCAGTAACCATTTCTTTAACTGCGGTATCTCCTTGTGTGACAATGGCAATAACTTTACCCTTTCTTGAATTGATTTCTTGAATATTACTTACAATTTTATCATAATATCCTTTTTTAGGTGCGATAACCACTACCGGCATATTTTCGTCAATTAAAGCAATTGGACCATGCTTCATTTCTGCTGCCGGGTATCCCTCTGCATGTATATACGATATTTCTTTTAATTTCAACGCTCCTTCTAATGCAATAGGATAATTATATCCCCTTCCTAGATATAAGAAATTTCCAGCACCGGCATATAATTCAGCAATTTTTTTAATTTGATCTTCTGTATTTTTTATTACTTCAGATACTCTCTCCGGTATTGTTTCAAGCTCCAAAATTAGACTATTAAATCGCTCTTTACTTATGGTTCCTTTGTGTTTTGCCAATTTAAGTGCAATCATAGCTAAAAGTGCAAGTTGGGCAGTAAATGCTTTAGTAGATGCTACTCCAATTTCCGGTCCTGCATGTGTATAGGAACCAGCGTCTGTTAAACGCGCAATGGAAGAATCAATAACATTACATATACCATAAATAAAAGCTCCTTTTTCTTTTGCTAATTTCAAAGCTGCAATCGAATCTGCTGTTTCTCCGGATTGCGAAATTGCAATAACGATATCTTTATCTGTAATGATAGGATTTCTATATCTAAATTCCGAAGCATATTCAACCTCTACCGGTATTCTTGCCAAATCTTCAATAAGATATTCTCCTACTAAACCGGCATGCCAAGAAGTACCGCAAGAAATAATTATAATTCTTTCTGCATTTAAAAATTTTTCTTGATAATCCCATATCCCAGCCATTTGGATAATATCTTCATCTACTAAAAGTCTTCCACGCATTGTATCCATAATAGATCGAGGCTGCTCATGTATTTCTTTTAGCATGAAATGTTCATAACCTCCTTTTTCTATTTTTTCTAAGCTTGTTTTTAATTCATGTATTTGAGGATTAACTTTCGAATTATCCTTAATTTTATAAACATCTATTCCTTTAAGAGTTATGGTTGCCATTTCGCCATCTTCAAGATAAACTACTTCATTGGTAAATTCAATAAAAGGAGAAGCATCAGATGCTATAAAATATTCATTTTCACCTATACCGATCGCTAACGGACTACTTAAGCGAGCAACAACAATTTCTTGTGGCTGATCTACTTCCATTACAGCTATTGAATAAGCACCTACCACTTCATTTAATGCATACCTAACAGCCGTAGATAAATCTAACTTTTGAGAGTCTTGCATATATTGTATTAAGTTCACTAATACTTCGGTATCTGTTTCACTTTTAAAAGTATATCCTTTGGAAGTAAGCATTATTTTCAAAGTTCCGTAATTTTCAATAATACCATTATGTATTATTGCAATTTTTCCGTTATTTGATATATGAGGATGTGCATTAATATCACTGGGTACACCATGGGTAGCCCATCTTGTATGACCGATTCCTACAGTTGCTTCAGAATTTAAATCTTTACATTTTGCTATTAAATCAGATACTGAACCTTTGGTTTTTCTTAGTTTAAAAGTACCATTTTCATTTAAAACTATTCCAGCACTATCATATCCTCTGTATTCTAACCTTTTTAAACCGTTTAATATAATTGGATAGGCTATTTTATATCCGATATATCCAGTTATTCCACACATACTTTAATATTTTTAATATTTTTAATATTTATTATTTATATAGAAATATATACTTTAATTTTTAGTATATAATATTTCAAGTCTTAACTTTTTATCTCCTGAATTTTTATTTCCATAAAACGTTAAGCGAAACGGTTCATAAGCTCTAGTTGTCCTAGTATATCCTAAATATTGATTGCTATTTGTTGAACGGGAAATGAAATTACCCATTTCAACTAATATTTCATCATTAGGCTTATTTTTTTCAACAATATCTTTAATCTGCTTGGTAATATTAAGCGTGTAATATTGGGGATTAGAGTCAAAATCGTACTTTGGATTGAAGAAGTAGCCTGCTATAGCAGAATAATAGGTTAGATCAGGCAAAAACTTTTTTTGAGTATAATTATAACCATAAATATAATCCGGTTTGGATGAAACATTTTCCGTAAGATAAAATTTTAATTTTGCTCCTGTTATAGCCCAATTATGATTTTGTATAGAATCTCTAATCGCCTCTAATTGTGAGTCGTTTAATTTTATATGAATAGATGGTCCCCCCATACCTTGCAAAAATAATACTGATTCTCCATTTTGTTTATCCGGATTATTCATTTGTTCCATAAATTGAGAACTAGCTGAATTACGATGGTAAAAATTATATTCTCCTACCACAGAGTTATATGCTGAATTCATTGAAAATGAATATGTCGCAGTGGTATAACTATCTGATGGGTTCTCTTTATATTTATAGTAAGCTACCAGAGTCATTTTATTAACAGGGAAGTTAAACATAAATTTTGAGTTTTCATCAATAGGGTGTATTTTTATCCCTTTAAAATACTGAATAAATCTGGAATTATCACTTATATCGGCACTTCCTTTTTTACCAAAGAAGTGTTCCTTGAAATAATCGGGATCTAGCTTAATTCTATAACCTGCCGTCGTAGGCTCTGTAATAACCGTTCCCTCACTTGTTCTTACTGAAATGCTAGTTAAGGAATCACCGAGTACCGCAGTTCCCAATTTATCGCCTATATCAATTGTTTCACTTGAATAGAACTTTGATGAGGTTGACTTTAAAAAGGTATTTATTCTATTTACATCCACTGCCATAGCGTTACCGGATTTACCTAAAAAAGATGCTAATGTATATTTTTTAACATACTTAATGGTATCTATTCCACTTGAACTTCCGGGGTTTAGAACGATTTTTCTTTCTTTGTAGGAAGATGCATTAAATGGCGGATTAATGCTTAATATAACAGAATCTACTTTCTGAATTTTACCTTTTATTTCATCAGAAACACTTAACCGTACTTGTATAGCAAAGGATGCTTTGGATTTTCCAAAAGTATTATCTTCATAGACACCTATTAAACCACTACCCAAAGTGTTGTAATCAGCCCTAATGGTATCGTTATTATAAACATTATAAGCCACTAAATCTACGAATGTATTTCTCCCTTCTAATTTCCCTGGGATAAGGTCTGCTCCTACATCTGTGGTATCATTTTCACAACTTAATAAAATAAATGCAGGCAGTAAGGATAAAAAAAATAACTTTATCTTTGATTTAAGTATTTTCATATTTGTTTTACTCTTGGATCTTTATTTCACTTGTAACGTGATAAATTTCTTTGACATCTTCGTTTTGAATAAAATTAAATTTAGGATTATTCAATTGCTTGAACATATCTTCCAATTCGTCAATTAAAACTTCTTCACCTTTTACAATAGTATCCGAATCTTTCATAGCTTCTTTAATAATACTAACATATTTATTATCAATTAAATATTTTAATTTGCTAGTATTAATATTATCAAATTCCAAAATATCTTTAAGGTTACTACTAAATGTCCCGTTACTTCCTTGATTATAAACAGATGTAATAACTTTTATATCACTAAAGAATGCATCATTAGCATAATTAGTTTTTAAATAAATTGGTAAAAAGCTTGCCATCCATCCATGTAAATGAATAATATCAGGTATCCAATTTAATTTTTTTATAGTTTCTAAAACGCCTTTTGTAAAAAAAACAGCTCGTTCATCATTATCTTCAAACCACTCATCGGTTTCATCTTTATACGGCGATTTTCTTTTAAAATATTCATGATTTTCTATAAAATACACTTGCATCCTTTCTCCAGGAAGTGAGGCAACTTTAATAACTAAAGGTTGATCAAGATCATTTATAATCAAATTCATACCTGATAACCTGATCACCTCGTGAAGCTGGAATCTTCTTTCATTTATTTGCCCAAATCTAGGCATAAAGATTCTAACATCATTTCCTTGTGCAAACATTTGTTTGGCTAAATTGTAAACTCCTGATGAAATTGGATTTTCGTCAAAATACGGTACTAATTCAGAAGTAACATGAAGTATTCTTTTTGAACTCATTATAAATTGAAGGCTGATTATAATTTAACAAAGTTACAAAAAATTAATCAAACTGTAGTAAGTTTGCATTTTAAACCCTGACATTTGTCACAAAAAGCTAAAATATGTTAATATTAAAAACCAGAAATGAGTTATTTGATTTTATCCAATACATTAACGCTAAAAATTTATCCCTAGGGTTTGTTCCAACTATGGGAGCTTTGCACGACGGGCATCTATCTCTTTTTAAAAGAGCTATTGAGGATAATCAATATACAATAGGAAGTATTTTTGTAAATCCTACACAATTTGACAATCAAAATGATTTGTTAAAATATCCTAGAACTGTCGAAGATGATATAAATAAGTTAAAAAGCGTAGGTTGTGACGCTGTATATCTACCAGGAGTTGAGGATTTATATCCTAATGGTTTGGAGTGTGATACAATAGCCATGAATGGTTTGGATTTAGTTATGGAAGGAGAGTTTAGACCGGGGCACTTCCAAGGAATGGCAACAGTTGTCAAACGTTTATTATTGCAAATAAATCCTACCAGAGCTTATTTTGGTGAAAAAGATTTCCAACAATTACAAATTATACGACATATGGTTCGTGCTTTAAAATTACCAGTTGAAATTGTTGGTATGCCTATTATTCGTGAATCAAGCGGATTAGCAATGAGCTCTCGTAATATGAGACTTACTCCTGATTTTAAGAAAAAATCCATATTTATTTATCAATCTTTATTAAAAGCTAAAGAATTATCTTCTCACTATACTCCTCAAAAGGTAGTTTCAAAAATTGAGAAAATGTATTTAAATACAGATTTAAAGCTGGAATATTTTACAATTGTTAATGAAGAAACACTATTAACAGCAAATACATTTGACGACTGCAAAAATTATAGAGCTTTTATTGCTGTATTTGCAGGAGATATCCGATTAATTGATAATCTCCAAATACGCTAAAATTATTTTTTTTTTATTGTTATAATTAATTTCAACTTAATTATCTTATATTGAATTAAATAACCAATTAAAATTAGTGTTAACATATTATTTTTTTAGATATTATTTTAGGGAATATAATACCATATAAATATGTAATTTGATTTATGAATAAAAAATTTAAAAGTATATTAACAATTTTCGTTTCTATATTAATTGCTGGTATATTAATGTTTTTAGTTTCAAAAAGTTTAGGTGGAGATTTCATTGAAAAAACTGTATTAACTGCTAAAAAAGCTGATTATTTTTGGATAAGCGTTGCGGCCTTTTTCGGATTAGGGGCCTATTGGATTAGAGCTATTAGATGGAATTTACTTTTAGAGCCTATGGGCTATAAGATTAAAAATTCGAATGCTTTATGGGCTCTTTCCTTTGGATATTTTTTAAATTTAGGAATTCCTAGAATGGGAGAAATTGGTAGAGCAACCGCATTACAAAGTGTTGAGAAAGTACCATTCACTAATTCATTTGGCACTATAGTAACTGAACGAATTATTGATCTTGTCTTTATGATATTTTTTATTCTTTTAGCATTGTTATTTAATTATTCTACTCTATTATCATTTTTTGATCTATTAGGTAAAAACGAACCCCATGAAGTTGAAAAAAATTATACTTTCTACTACGTATTTATCGGTATAATTATTCTTTGCGGTATTTTACTCTATCTATTTAGAAAAAAATTACTAAAATTATCAATAACTAAAAAAATATTTTCTTTTTTAAATGGTATTTGGAATGGTTTACTTTCTGTTTTCAAATTAAAACAAAGAATGAAATTCATCCTTTTATCTTTTGGAATTTGGATATGCTATTTTTTTGCTTCGTATCTTGTGGTCTTTGCACTCCCTGAGACTTCTTCAATACCTTTACAAACTGGCTTTTATATATTAGCTGTTGGAACTTTAGGAATGCTTGTTCCTGCATCCGGTGGAATTGGCGCATTTCATCTTGCTATGATGCTAGGTTTTTCAGCTTTATATTTACAGTATGGAAAGTCTACTGATGAGGGTAAAGAAATAGGTTATTCATATGCAATTCTTGCTCACAGCTTACAAATGGTATTGATGATTATTATGGGATTACTTTCAGTGATAATGCTCGCTAGAAATAAAGAAAAAATATGAGAGTAAACTAATATATTTTAAAACTGTTCTCTTAATTAAAATATTTATTGCTTATAAAATAGAAAAAGCTGTTCAAATGAACAGCTTTTATTATGCTTGATATAGAAACTATATATTTTTGTTAGTTTGAAAACAAGATAATTCTTAACTTTCTGAATCACTATCCGCAGATGCAGCTTTAACATTTCTTGAAGTTTTCACTGCTGCAATTACTGTATTTGCCGGATGCAATATTTGAAAATCTTTTAGTTCAACTTTAGACACTTCAAATTTATTTCCTACATCTAAAGAAGTTACATCTATCACGATTTCATCAGGTAAATTTGCAGGAAGTGCTTTTACTCTAAGTTTTCTTAAGTTAACACGTAAAACTCCACCTCTTACAACTCCTTTTGATCTACCGGTAATTACTACAGGCACCTCCATAGTAACAAATTTTTCTGGATTAATTTGATAAAAATCAGCATGTATAATTTTATCTGTTACCGGATGGAATTGTAAATCTTGTAAAATAGCTTCAATTTTCTCTCCATCTATTTCTAAAGTAACTGTGTGTGCTTCAGGAGTATAAACTAAATTAGTAAAACTTCTTTCTTTAGTTGAAAAATGGATTACATTTTTTTCTCCATAAACAACACAAGGAACTTTTTCAGCATTACGTAAGGCTTTTGATGAATTCTTGCCTACGCTTTCTCTTTTTTCTCCTTGAATTGTAATTGATTTCATATAATATTACATTATAAATTTTTTGCTTATTGATTCTCTGTTGTGTACTAAGTTCATCACTTCTCCAAACAAAGGAGCGCAAGATAGTACTTTTATTTTACTTACGAAAGTATTTTTTAACGGAATTGAATCTGTTACAATCACTTCCTCCAATTTAGAATCATTTATTCGATCATATGCAGCTCCTGAAAAAATTGCATGAGTTGCCATTGCTCGAACACTGGTAGCTCCAGCATCCATGAGTATATCAGCCGCCTTTGTTAAAGTCCCCGCAGTGTCAATCATATCGTCAACTAAAATCACATTTCTCCCCTTTACGTCTCCAATCAACGTCATAAAATCAACATTATTAGCTTTTTTTCTCTCTTTATAGCAAATAACTACGTCAGCATCTAAATACCCAGCATAAGATCTCGCCCTTTTTGCCCCCCCCATATCAGGAGAAGCAATAGTTAAGTTTTCTAATTTTAATGACTTAACATAATTTATAAATATTGCGGAAGCAAATAAATGATCAACCGGAATTTCAAAGAATCCTTGAATTTGATCTGCGTGTAAATCCATTGTCATAACACGCGTTGCTCCAGCAGCAGTTAATAAATTAGCTACCAATTTTGCTCCTATAGGAACACGAGGTTTATCTTTTCTGTCTTGACGAGCCAAACCAAAATAGGGAATTACTGCTGTGATTTTATCTGCAGATGCTCTTTTAGCGGCATCTATCATCAACAACATTTCCATTAAATTATCCGCTGGTGGAAAAGTAGAGCCTATAATAAAAACTCTGGATCCTCTTACAGATTCTTCTAAACAAGGTTGGTATTCACCATCACTAAAATCAAAGAAACTCATTTTTCCTAAAGGCATTCCATAACTTTGTGATATTTTTTCTGCTAAAGAAACACTTTCTCTAGTCGAGAAAATATGGACTGGTTGAATCATTTATATGTGTTAAAAAAATTTTTCTGAAAACGAGTATTGCAAATTTATGATTTTTTTACTCACTCTATAAAAAAACTGAACAAAAATTTGTTCAGTTTTTTACGCAAAAGCTTTATCTTTAAGGAAACTTAACTGACTGGTATATATTTGGATTTACCAACGGAAGATTAGAACCATACTTTTGATTTATAGCTTTTATAAATTCATTAGCTATAAAAGCATATCCTCTTCCTGTGGGATGAATGCCGTCCAATGAAAAAAATCCCCCTGTTATAAATTGATTGGTATAATTTACTCCATCATAAATAACCCCGTCTTTAGTTTTTAATTGGCTAACCAATGATTGAATATTTGTATAGGCTAAATTATACTGTTTCGCAAGATTTTCAATTATATGGTTATATGCTTTTATTGCTTCCCTAATATTAATAATCTCTTTATC
>NZ_JAMBJZ010000052.1:0-15125 GCF_025291155.1 Apibacter sp. | reverse complement strand
CAAACACCCAACCATATATATCTACATCTGTTCTCTTAATCTATGGCAAGAGCTTTTTCAAATAACTGCTGTCCTACCCTTTGTTTCTGATAAGCATTCAAGACATAAATCCTTTCAATTTCCAAACTATTATAATGCTTACTCTCAGTTTGGGCTGTTCCAAAATTAATTTTTAAATATCCAATCACTTTATTTCCCGCTTCAGCAAAATAAAATTCTGAATCAGGATTGGTAAGTTCCGATTCCATTTGTAGATTATTAAAACTATTATGCACATAAATATTCATATTCTCTTTCGTATTTGAACTTCCGAAAGTTTCGACAAATGTTTTAATGCTTATATCCTGAAGAACATCCAAATCAGCCAAATAAATTTTTCTAATCGTTATCATTTACATTATTAATTTAGATACCTATCAAAAATAAATTAAAATTTCCTTATTAAAAAATCTATCCGGCATAACAAACAATCTTATCATAAGTAGTAAAAATATTAGCTATTCTTGAATACAATAAAGATTAGAAATTAAAAAATTCCTAAATTCGTAACCAATACTCAATCTATATCATGGATTTACAAGATCAGCTAAAAAAAATATTTCCCGATCATAAATTTGAAGAAGAAGTATCGTCTTCACAATCGGAAAATGAACTGTTTATGCAGGATGACCCAATCGTTTGTAAATACGAAAAAAAAGGAAGAAACGGAAAACCGGTTACAATTTTGGAAAATTACAATGGTTCAGATGAAGATTTAAAAAGTCTGGCAAAAGAAATCAAATCCAAATTAGGCGTTGGTGGTTCAGTAAAAGATGATACTATCGTAATCCAAGGGAATTACCGAGATAAAATTATGGATATTTTAAAAGAAAAAGGATTTTCCATAAAACGTGTCGGAGGATAAAAAAGTATAAAATCTATCATAAAACCATACCATTTATGGCTACAAAATTGTCAAGTTCAGAATTAGTTTTAAATCCTAACGGAAGTATATATCATTGTAATATCAGACCCGAAGAATTGGCTGATACAATAATCCTGGTTGGAGATCCGGATCGCGTACCCAAGGTTTCTCAATATTTCGATACCATAGAAGTTAAATCTCAAAAACGCGAAATTGTAACACATACAGGATGGCTAAACGGTAAAAGACTAACCGTTATTTCCACAGGTATGGGTACTGACAATATAGATATAGTAATTAATGAGTTAGATGCCTTAGCTAATATAGATTTGGTTAATAAAAAAATAAAAACTGAATCAACCCAACTGACTTTTGTTAGATTAGGAACCTCTGGTTCTTTACAAGCAGATATACCTGTGGATACTATGGTTGCTTCCAATAAAGGGTTGGGATTTGACGGTTTAATGAGTTTTTACATGGGAACGGAAAAATTTTATACCAATGAAATTGCTCAAGCGTTTACTTCTCAGACCGGGTGGAATAAAAAAAGAGCTACACCTTACGTAGTGGATGGATCGGAAGAATTACTAGCTCTTATGTGTGAAAATTCGTCCGTTGTAACCGGAATTACTGCTACCGCCATTGGATTTTACGGGCCTCAAGGAAGAATTTTACGATTGAATTTAGATGACGAAAAAATGAATGAAAAACTATCTCAATTCCAATATAAAAATCATAGAATTACCAATTTTGAGATGGAAACTTCAGCCATTTACGGATTATCAAAACTTATGGGACACAGGGCCTTATCGCTAAACACGATTGTTGCAAATAGGTATGCCGGTACATTCAGTAAAGACCCCTATTCTTCTATAGATAAAATGATACAATTCGCGTTAGAAAAGCTTTCTCGTTCCTAAAAAATAATTTTACAGAACGTTTTTACATATCTTATTGAGAAAAAAATGATTGGGTTTAATCAGTAAGCAAGAAAATCGATTTTCTTAATAAAAATTACATCCTAGATATACAATTGATTAAGTCAACAATCTTATTTTCTTGATTATGCAATGACTTTTTTAAATTTTCTAAAGCGAAAATGGTGATTTGAAAATAGTTTAGATTAATAAAACATTGTTAAAATCCTCCAAGCAAAATAAACAAGGAAGATAATTAATAATATCCATTTATATTTTGGAAATCGATAGCAAAAATATAAAACAAATAACCAAACCGGAATGAGCTCAATGGATAATTCCATTCCTGTCATCCACATAATTGGTAAAATACCAACTAAGAATAATAAACAAAGAATGTTACCAAACGGATACCATAGAGAAGGAAATTTGGTATTATAAATTCCCTCTTTATTTTTGCTTTTCTTAAAATAGAAATGAGTTAAACTAATAATAATCCAGTTAATAATAAGTGATGAAACCACTAAAGACATTAAATAATTAAGAGCTTCCTTAGGCATCAGTTTATTAATGATAACACAAACAGCTGCAAATAAAGCTGAAACCAAGATAGCCATTACGGGTACATGATTGGAATTGAGTTTTGATAAAAACTTCGGAGCATTTCCCTGTACAGACAACCCGTATAACATTCGGCTGTTACTATATACACTACTGTTATAAACAGAAAGTGCTGCAGTAAGAACCACTACATTTAATACATTGGCGATAATACTGGTAAAATAAAATGTATGGCCCAAAATCGAAAAGCTGAAACCATTAAGTGTATCAAAAATGGTTACAAAAGGACTACTTCCGGTAGTAATTTCTCTCCATGGTGAAAGAGAAAATAAAATGATTAATGCACCAGTATAAAAAATTAGAATTCTATAAATTACCTGATTGGTTGCTTTTGGAATGGTTATTTCGGGATTTTCCGCTTCGGAAGCAGTAATACCGATAAGTTCTAATCCACCGAAAGAAAACATAATAAAAGCCATAGAAGCGAATAATCCTTGATAGCTGCCTGCTCCATCAGGTGTAAATAAGCCTTTAGGAAAAAATCCCCCATCATTCCATAAATTCTTTATTGAAGCATTAGGTCCACCCGTACCGCTAATAAGTAAATAGCTACCGAATACAATCATGGCAATAATGGCAATCACTTTTATAATTGAGAACCAAAACTCTGCTTCTCCATATATCTTTACATTGGATAAATTTATTAAATTAATAACCACAAAGAAAAATAAACTGGAAGCCCATAATGGAATTTCAGGCCACCAAAATTGTATATAAGTTCCAATGGCGGTCAATTCTGTCATACTAACTAAGGTGTATAATAACCAATAGTTCCAGCCTGAGGCGAATCCGGCAAAAGGCCCCCAATATTTATTGGCAAAATGGCTAAAACTTCCCGAAACCGGTTCATCTACAACCATCTCTCCCAATTGTCTCATAATCATAAAAGCTATAAAACCGGCAATGGTATAGCCCAGAATTGCTGAAGGCCCGGCCATTACCGCTGCAGGACCTATTCCTAAAAATAATCCTGTCCCTATTGAGCCCCCTAAAGCTATAAGTTGAATATGTCGATTGGATAAACCTCTTTTTAATTCTTTCTTGGTTCTTTCAGACTTTAAATTTTTCAAAATTAATTATTAACTTGTTCGTAATTATATAGAATATGGAAGCTATATTACTTAATTTCCTTACATTTAAATTGATAACTATTTTTTTATTTAAAACTTTATATGAAAATTTATAAATCTTACAAATATAATAAAATTCAAAAAATATCGCGCTTTTAACCTGCAATTCCCTAAATTAATAGTTTATTTTAATAAAATTTTTCAATCATTTGCAAATCTTTCTTAAAATATTGATGAATAAACTTACATCATTTTATAGGAAAATTTTATAAATTATAGAATTTTAATCTAATTAAAATATTCATTCTATCAATTAAGAATTAGTATTTTCGATACTGCAATTGATCCATTCCGAATCAAAATCTGTATTGTATTTTTTATAAAATTCTATAGCAGATTCATTCCATTCCAACACTTGCCAAACCATACCATTAAACTTTTTATCTCTCATTTCTTTTAGTAAAGCATCAAAAAGTTGGCTTCCTATTCCCCTTCCTCTCCATTCCCGAGAAACAAAAAGATCTTCTAAATATAAGCGTTGTCCTTTCCAAGTTGAATATCGAATATAATATAAAGCGAATCCGACAATAGATCGGGTTTCATCGTCTTGCGCCACAAATGCCCACCAAACCGGTTGATTACCAAAACCACTTTCCTCAAAATGTTCTCTACTTACTGTAACCTGTTCCGGTGCTTTTTCATAATCTGCCAACTCATGAATTAGTTCCATAATTCTTGAACAATCTGCTTTTACAGCTGTGCGTATTGATATTTTTTTCATTAATTTATAATATTTTCTGTAACAAGTAAAATTAGTTATTATTTTAATTTTGAAAAATTGTAAGAACTAAATTTCTATTTAAATAAATTTTAACAATAAAGATTACTTTTTTGCTTTATTACCGTCATTTTGTCATTAGAATTTCCTTGGTACTTTTTTTGATTTTTCTGCAATAATCAATAAAAAATCTAAAATAATAATATTTATATATGGCAAAAGGAAATATTAATGTATCGGTAGAAAACATTTTTCCGCTGATAAAAAAGTTTTTATACAACGATCACGAAATATTTTTACGTGAGCTCGTATCAAATGCTACAGATGCCACATTAAAACTTAAACATTTATCTAACATAGGTGAAACCAAAGTAGAATATGGCAGCCCAATTATTGAAATAAAAATAAATAAAGAAGATAAAACCCTTCATATTATTGATCAAGGGATCGGTATGACTGAAGAAGAAGTTCAAAAATATATTAACGAAGTTGCTTTTTCAGGAGCTGAGGATTTCATTTCAAAACATAAAGATGCAGAAAAAGAAGGAATCATAGGACATTTCGGTCTTGGTTTCTATTCTGCTTTTATGGTAGCCGATAAGGTTGAAATTATTACTAAATCTTATACGGATGCCCCTGCTGTACAATGGGTATGCGACGGAAGCCCGGAATTTGATTTAGGTCCTTCTGATAAAAAAGATCGCGGAACAGAAATAATCTTACATATTGCTGAAGATTCTTCTGAATTCTTAGAAGAATATAAAATTCGTGAACTTCTATTAAAGTATAACCGTTTTATGCCTATTCCGATTAAATTTGGAACTAAGGAAGAAACGTTGCCTTTACCTGAAGGTGCCGATAAGGATGCTAAGCCTGAAAAAGTTATCGTAGATGATATTATAAATAATCCAACGCCGGCATGGACTAAATCTCCTTCTGAGTTGAAAGATGAGGATTATAAAGCGTTTTATCATGAGCTATACCCAATGCAATTTGATGAACCCTTATTTTACATTCATTTAAACGTAGACTATCCATTTCATTTAACAGGAATTTTATTCTTTCCTAAATTAGCTAACAATTTAAATTTAGATAAAGATAAAATTCAATTATATCAAAATCAAGTATTCGTTACAGATGAAGTGAAAGGAATCGTTCCTGATTTCTTAATGTTATTAAGAGGAGTTATTGATTCCCCGGATATTCCATTAAATGTATCACGTTCGTATTTACAGGCTGATGGTGCAGTAAAGAAAATATCTTCGTACATCACTAAGAAAGTAGCCGATAAAATGGTTTCATTGATTAATGAAAATCGTGAAGATTTTGAAAAGAAATGGAATGATATTAAAATTGTCATCGAATATGGAATGATTTCTGAAGAAAAATTCTATGAAAAATCTGATAAATTTGCTCTCTATCCGACTGTAGACCATACCTATTACACATTTGACGAATTAAAAAATAAGATTAAAGATCACCAAACTGATAAGGATGGTAAATTAGTGATTTTATATGCCTCAAATTTAGATGAGCAGGATCAATACATCCAGACTGCTAAGCAAAAAGGATATGAAGTTCTACTTTTGGATTCTCCTATTGTTCCTCACTTAATTCAAAAATTGGAAACTTCTAAAGAAAATATTTCTTTTGTTCGTGTAGATGCTGATCATATCAATAATCTCATTAAAAAAGATGAAAATACGGTTTCTGTTTTAACAGATGAAGAAAAAGAAACTCTTAAAAAAGAATTAGAAGAAACCATAGATTCTAAAACCTATACCATTTCTTTGGAAAATCTTAGCAAAGACGATGCGCCATTTATTTTGACCCAACCAGAATTTATGCGTAGAATGAAGGATATGCAGCAAGTGGGTGGAGGCATGTTTGGTATGATGGGTAATTTTCCAGAAACTTACAATCTTGTTATCAACACAAATAATCCTCTAGCTACTGAAATCTTAAAAAAAGATAATAAAGAAGAGAAAGCTTCTATTATTAAACAAGCATTAGATTTGGCTAAACTTTCTCAAAATATATTAAAAGGGAAAGAGCTTACCGATTTTATAAAACGTAGCTATGAAATGATTAAATAATTAACCATTGGATAAATAAAAAAGCCATTCAAATATGAATGGCTTTTTTATTTATTTTTTAATAATAATTTTCTCTGTTCAAATTATTTACCTTAATTTTAAATATATAATCATTTTATATACAAGGGTATAAAAAATTATTTTACAAGAGATTTTATACGATCTTGGGTAAGATCTGAATTTTTTATTTCATAATCTTCAGCAACCTTAAAGAATCCATTTACAATTTGACGTGTCGCATATTCCCCTATTGATTTACTCGTATACGTATTAGAAGAAGAATTGTTTCCCGTAAGTAAAGCTATTGCATTTTGTAATCTTTGATCATTTAAAGCTGTATTGATCAAAGTACTTATGCCACTGGAATTCATTTCGTTTTCAACTTTAGGTTGTATAGCAGCAATAAGTTTAGCTTCTGTTTTCTTTTTCAAATATTGTGTAGCTGCTCCTTTTCCTCCTGCTAGTATTTTTGCAGCATCTAATGGTTTAATTTCTTTTATGGCTGAATTGATAATCGGTTTTATTAAAGGAACAACTTCTTGAGCAGCTTTTCCTATATTTTGTTTTTCTTTTTCAACTAAACCGGTTAATCCTAAAGATTCAAGTTTCGAATTAATTTGTTTGAGTTCGTCGGGAAGAGCTTCCTCTAAGCTGTTATTGATTAAAAAAGACCCAGTATCTTTCAATACAGAAAAACTTTGGTCGGTACTAGCTGTAAGCATTTTTTTTACAGAATGTAAGAGTACTAAATTGTATGAAGATTTTTTTTGACAATTTGCAAATTGAAAGCTCACTATAAAAACAAACAGTAAACTGATTTTAGAACAGATAGTATAATTCATAAAGATTGTATTTAAAATAATAGGCAAAAATACTATTATCTTTGAATTATATTATAAAATTTCAATGGTTAACTTTTTATAGCTATAATTATTACAAGAATTTAATTTTCAGTATTAAAATAATCTAGAATGATTGAAGTTCTTTTATCGCCAATAAGTTTTTTAATTTCATTCTCGTTTGCCTGTTTTATAGCAGAAACGGATTTGAAATGACTTAAGAGTATTTCAATGGTTTTTTTTCCGATACCGGAAATTGTTTCCAATTCAGTAGTAAAAGTTTTTTTACTTCTTTTATTCCTGTGTCTGGTAATTCCATATCTGTGAGCTTCATCTCGTACTTTTTGAAGTACTTTTAAGGTCTCAGACGTCTTATCTAAATACAAAGGAATTGGATCATGAGGAAAATAAAGCTCTTCTAATCTCTTTGCAATTCCAATAATAGGAATTTTTCCAGCTAAACCTAATAATTCTAATGATTTATACGCTGAACTTAGTTGACCTTTACCTCCATCAATGAGTATTAGTTGAGGAAGCTCATTATTTTCATCTAACTGTCTTTTATATCTTCTATAAATTACCTCCTCCATCGTAGCAAAATCATTGGGACCTTCAACAGTTTTAACATTAAAAATGCGGTATTCCTTTTTACTTGGTTTTCCATTCCTAAAGACGACACAGGCGGAAACAGGATTCGTTCCCTGTATATTTGAATTATCAAAGCCTTCAATTAAACGTGGTTCTTCTGGAAGATGTAAAAGTGTTTTCATTTCCGCCATAATGCGATTGGAATGGCGTTCAGGATCTACTATTTTTACCTGTTTTAGTTTTTCCAATCTGTATTCTTTTGCATTTCTTTCAGATAAATCTAAAATTTTCTTTTTATCGCCTATCTTAGGTATTATTAATTTTACTTCTGGTATTTTCAAATTTATAGGAAAAGGTATATAAATATTTTTGGATGCTGAGTTAAATTTTTCCCGTATATCTATGATGCATTTTTGCAATATTTCTTCTTCTGTCTCTTCTAAAAGTTTTTTAATTTCAGTAGTATAGGATTGAATTATTCTTCCTTTCACAATTTTAAAATAATTGATATAAGCAGCAGATTCGTCTGAAGTTATTCCAAAAACGTCAACATTGGAAATAACTGGAGAAATAACGGTTGATTTTGCCTGATATTTTTCCAATAGATCTAACTTCTCCTTGATTTGCTGCGCTTTTTCGTATTCCATTTTCTGAGAATACTTCATCATTTTATTTCGTAAAGAAGCTAAAGGTTCCGATATATTTCCTTTGATGATATCCCTAATTTCTTTAATATTTTCTAAATAATCATCCAGCGTTTGATTTTCCTCACACGGACCTAAGCAATTATGAATATGGTATTCAAGACAAACCGTATATCTATGAGCTTGAATTTTTTCCTTAGATAGATCTAAATTACAGCTTCGTAAAGGATAAATACTTTTAATAAGCTCTAACAAGGCTTTTGCAACTATTACAGAGCTATAAGGTCCGTAATATTCCGATCCATCATGAATAATTTTCCTGGTAAGAAATATTCTTGGAAATGGTTCTTTTTTAATACATATACAAGGATAAGTCTTATCATCTTTTAAACGGATATTATATCGAGGCTGATATTCTTTTATTAGATTGTTTTCCAATAACAAAGCATCATATTCAGTATCCACAACAGTAATTTTTAAATTCCTAATTTTTGATACCAAAACCTTAGTTTTACCTATATGGTCTTTATTAAAATAAGAGGAAACCCTTTTTTTAAGATTTTTAGCTTTTCCTACGTATAAAATCTTTTGATTTTCATCAAAAAATTGGTAAATACCAGGTTTGTTGGGTAGTGTTTTTAACTGAAGTTCTAACGACATATTTGTTATTAAGATTTCCTATACAAAAATACACATATCTTACTAAAAAAATCATTATGAAAAAAATACGCTTTCGCTGTATTCATAGTTTATCAGATAAGTTACTTATAATAAATATGGATAAATGATGTATTTAAAATTGTTATTTGAAATGAAATCTATTAAGATAAGAATCTAAATTTCACTAGTAATAATCTTCTTAAGAATTATAATAGATTTAGTAAAAATTCAATTAAAAATCATATTTATCCATCCATAGATTCCTTAAATAATCTCTAAGTTTATTTTCTCTGGAATTATTACCCGGCTGATAAAAAGTTTCATGAGAGGCTTCATCCGGTAAAAATTCTTGATAAGCAAAATTTCCAGGATAATCATGAGAATATTTATAACCCGATCCATAATTTAATTCTTTCATTAATTGGGTAGGTGCATTTCTTAAATGAAGAGGAACAGATAGATTTCCCGTTTTCTTTACATAGGATAAAGCCGAATTAATGGCTAAATAAGAAGCATTAGATTTGGGAGAGGTTGCTAAATATACGGCACATTGACTTAATAAAATTCTTGCTTCCGGATTCCCAATGACAGCAATGGCCTGAAATGTATTGTTTGCTAATATTAAGGCAGTTGGATTTGCCATGCCTATATCTTCCGATGCTGAAATAACCATCCTTCTAGCTATAAATTTGATATCCTCCCCTCCTTCCAACATTCTCGCCAGCCAATAGACGGCTGCATTAGGATCTGAACCCCGTATAGATTTTATAAATGCTGAAATTATATCGTAATGCTGTTCACCATCTTTATCATATAAAGCCATATTTTCTTGTATGACTTTTTTTATTTCTTCGTTGTTGATATGTATTTCTTCCTGACCATTAAATTGTTGTACTACTAAATCCAAACTGTTCAACAATTTTCTTGCATCTCCTCCTGAATATTGGAACAATGCTTCCTCTTCATCAATAATTATATTCTTTTTAGATAAAATTTCATCTTCAGTAATTGCTCTATGTAATAAATTTGACAAGGCATTTTTATCTAAATGGTAAAGTGTATAAACCTGACAGCGAGATAATAATGCGGAAACTACTTCAAAACTCGGATTTTCAGTTGTTGCACCGACTAAGACTATCCATCCCTTTTCTACAGCTTGTAACAGGCTGTCTTGTTGAGACTTATTAAAACGATGTATTTCATCAATAAATAAAATAGGGCTTTTTCCCGTAAATAAATTTTGATTTTTAGCCTTCTCGATTACTTCTCTTACTTCTTTTACTCCCGAACTTACAGCACTTAAGGTATAATACTCTCTTTTAGATTCGGAAGCAATGATTTCTGCAAGAGTAGTTTTTCCGGTACCCGGAGGTCCCCAAAAAATCATAGAAGCTAAATTTCCACTATCTATCATTCTTCTTATGGGCCCATCTTTTCCTATCAAATGAGATTGGTATTGATAGTCCTTAAGGGTTTTCGGACGCATTCTTTCTGCTAAAGGTGACTGACTCATCCTATAATTTTATACGATTATTAATTAATTTAAGAAATTTATAATAATTTTCAAAATTCCTTTATAATTAGCTTTTTCTTTGATTTATCTATATAATTTAGAAAATAATCTTTATATATAAATAATTTATCTTTAACATACTGAAGTAAATGTACATTCGGAAATTTTTGTATATAAAGTTTATAAAATTTCTTTGTATACATTAATTAAAATCATTGTTAATTCTATTTACCCTTGTAAAGAGTTTTTCCATCTTTATCTAAGTAATAAATTTTATTTATTTTATTTATTTCCCAATTTTTATTTTTCCATTCATTCGTTCCTATTTTTTTTAGAATTAAAGAACCTTTAATTTCTGCTGCAAAAACTTCAATTACATCTCCTTTCACCATTATATAGGCGGCAAAAGTCGATGAAGAAGACACAGCATTTAATTTAGTTCCTTGCTCGAAAGGACGAATACATGTTTTCTTGGTTTGTGACCATTGATATCCTGCAGAACCTATGCACCCATGGTCATCCTTATCATTACCTACCATAATATCAGCATTTTTTTTTGTTGAACATGAGAGCAGAATAATGTTAGTACTTAAAATTAAAAATAATTGTCTCATTAGTAAAATTTTTACGTTATTTATCGTCAAGTTTCAGCAGTGAATCCAGATATTCTCTGTCATTGGCTAATCGTGGAATTTTATTTTGTCCACCCAGTTTTCCTCTTTGCTTCATCCAATCATAAAAAAGATTGGACCTCGCAATATGTACTTTCGGCATAGTCAAAGTCATATCATTATATCTTTTGGCTTCATAATCGGAATTCAACAATTGCAACTCTCTATCTAAAATTTCCGTAAATTTTTCAAGAGAAGTCGGCTGCTGCGTAAATTCAATTATCCATTCATGAGAACCTTTTTCTTTTCCTTTCATGAATATAGGCCCGGCTGTATATTCTGAAATTATTGCATGAGTTTCTTTTTCTGCTTGCTTCAAAGCCTTTTCAGCATTCTCTACCATTAATTCTTCTCCAAAAGCATTTATATAAAATTTAGTTCTTCCAGTTACTCGTATTCGATATGGATGTTTTGATACAAATTTTACAGTATCTCCAATAATATAACGCCATAATCCTCCATTGGTTGTTATAACCAGAGCATAGTTTGTATTTAGTTGTACATCTTCTAAAGAGATAATAGATGGATAATCAGAATAAAACTCATCCATGGGAATAAACTCATAAAATATACCATAGTCAAGCATTAGGAGCATATCTTTACAATCATTAGTATCTTGCATGGCGAAATAACCTTCCGATGCATTATAGATTTCATAATAATTAATGGGTTTTGAAACTATTGATGCATATTGCTCAACATAGGGAGAAAAACTAATCCCTCCATGAAAAAAACATTCAACGTTCGGCCATATTTCGTCAATATATTTTTTTTGTGTAGCTTCTAATACTTTTCTTAATAAAACCATCATCCAGGAAGGAACTCCGGTGAAACTCCCTACATCTTGTTTTATTACCTGTTCAATAATTGCCGGTAATTTTATTTCCCACTCTTTTAATAAAGAAACTTCTTTAGTGGGTGTACTTTTCCACTCTGCCCAAAAGGGTAGATTATCAATTAACACTGCTGATAGATCACCATATTTTGAATCAAATCCGGAATAATTTTCTCTAGTACCTCCCAATCTAAGATTTTTGCATTCAAAAATTTTAGTTTTCGGATTGTGATATGCATACATGGAAAACAAATCTTTACCTGCTTTATAGTGACATTCTTGTAAACTATCCTCTGTAATAGGAATAAATTTGCTTTTGGCATTGGTTGTACCTGAGGATTTAGCAAACCATTTAATTTGACCGGGCCAAATAACATTCTTCTCCCCTTTTCTGGCTCGTGTTATATAAGGCTCGAAATCTTCATAATGCACCAAGGGAACCTGTTCCTTAAAATCCTTATAGGAAGTAATAGATTTAAATTTACATTTTTTTCCATATTCTGTATCTTTTGCCTTATATAAAAGAGCACTTAGTACGGCATTTTGGATATCTTCAGGATTATTTATGAAAACTTCCATTTGTTTAACCCTTTTCTTTATATACCATTGGATTAAGGTATTTACAATTCCTGACACCATTTTTTTACTATTTTTTAGGATATAAAAATACATATTATTACTAAACCTAGCCAAAACTTAGATAATTTTTGAAATTATTAACATATCTTAATTTCAAAATAATTATAAAATTCATAAATTTACTTTTCGAAAATTTATTAATATCATTGATTTTAAATTTCGATAACAAAAAATTAAATATGAATTTTTCGCAAATCATACTTGATAACAAAGTGTTATCATCTAAAGTAGCCTTAAATTATAAAGAAAATCACGAATGGAAATCTTACTCTTGGCAAGAATTTACTAATTTAGTAAAACAAACTGCTAATGCATTAAAATCTTTGGGTGCTAAACCTGATGATAAGATAGCTATATATGCTGATAATATGCCGCAATGGGTGATTCTAGATTTAGCAATATTAAATATCGGAGGAATAACTGTTCCAATTTTTGCAACCCTTACATCTGAACAAGCGGAATATATTATTAAAGAAGCTAATGTAAAAATTATTTTTGCTGGTAATGAAAAACAGTATTCTAATTGTCTTGAAATTTATTCAAAATCCAATTCCCTTGAACATATTTTAGTAGCTAAAAATATTATCGATTTAAAAAGTAAATATTCTTATCATTTTTATGAATTGATAAAAGATCATTCTACTGAATGTGAAATTAAATCTAAAAATATGGATGATATTGCATCCATAATTTATACGTCTGGAACGACTGGAGAACCTAAAGGTGTTATGCTTTCCCACGGTAATTTTATTGAGACCTGTAATGCGCATAAAAATTTCTATGGATTTACTCCAAAAAATGAAAACTCTTTGGTTTTTTTACCTTTAAGCCATGTTTTCGAAAAATGTTGGAGTTCATTCGTACTTTCTAGTGGAGGTCAATTAAGCTTTTGTGAAAATCCAAAAGAAATTACTAAATTTCTTACGGAAGTAAGACCAACTACTATGTGTACGGTTCCTCGTTTTTTTCAAAAAATTTATATTTCAGTTAATGAAAAAATAAAAAAAAGTCCTAAGCTTCTTAAAAAAATATTTAATTCTGCCTTAACTATAGGTCGAAATCATGCTGACTTGAAAAGAAAAAATATAAAAATCCCTTTATTATTAGCTGTTAAATATAAAATAGTAGATACTATTTTCTTTAAAAAAATAAAAAAACGACTCGGTGGAAATTTATGGTTTATTCCGGTAGGTGGCGCATCAATAAGTCCTGAAATTACTGAATTTTTTGATTCTATTGGAATTCAACTACGTGTAGGATATGGACTAACTGAAACAACTGCTACGGTGGCCGCATTTCCACTAAATAATTATGAATATAATTCTGTTGGAAAGCCTATGACAGGTGTTCAAATATGCATTGGTGAAGAAAATGAAATTCTCATTAAAGGATATGGTGTTTTCAAGGGATATTATAATAAGGAAAAAGAAACAAAAGAAGCATTTACTGCTGATGGTTGGTTTAGAACCGGAGATGCTGGAAAATTTGATGAAAACGGTAATTTGATAATTATAGATCGTATCAAAGATTTAATGAAAACTTCCAATGGAAAATATATTTGTCCCCAACCTATTGAAAATTTATTGACCAATGATACTTTAATTGAGAAAGCTGTACTTGTTGGTGATAATAAGCCTTATGTAACTGCTTTATTAGTACCGAATTTTGAAGCTCTAAAACTTTTTGCAAGTAAATTAAACATTCATTTTAATTCTTTAGAAGAACTTTTAATCAATCAAAAAATAAAAGAGCTTTTTACTAATAGAATTAATCAAATGCAAGAACATTTGGCAGGATTTGAAAAGATTAAAAAATTCCATTTGCTCCCTATGGATTTTAATATGGATTTGGGAGAAATTACTCCTACTTTAAAAATTAGACGAAAAATTGTATTGGAAAAATTCAAATTACTAATTGATGATATGTACAGTTAATATGTAAATCATTCTTATATATAAATATGAAAAAACAACTAAGTTATTCTCTTAGTTGTTTTTTCATTAAATCGTTATTAGTTAATTTTAAAATTTTTAGAAAGTTTAGCTTTATGCTTGGTTCAATTTAAAAATATTTCTATATTTGCGCTTCAATTATAAAGAGAGGTGCTCGAGTGGTTGAAGAGGCTACCCTGGAAAGGTAGTATACGGGTAACCGTATCGTGGGTTCGAATCCCATCCTCTCTGCAAAAAAACGATAATCAAACCCGCTTTAATAGCGGGTTTTTGTGATATACCGAAATTAAAAAAAATAGATAAACTAATGAAAGAAAAATTACTTAATTCTTATGCTTTTAAAACATTGCTGCATGGTTACAAAAATATTTTTTGTTATACAGGGCGCGAAAGCAAAC
>NZ_JAMBJZ010000051.1:0-15538 GCF_025291155.1 Apibacter sp. | reverse complement strand
AACAGCTAAAAAGATAGAGACGTTTCGATTTGTTATAAATAACATTGAATTAAATTTATTATAAACAAGGCAACCATTGATGTAATCAATAATTGCCCTACTATTTTTATCATGATTATCGAGGATAGACTCCTCGATATCATTTATCCCTTTACACAGACTACCTGTCGTAGTTGATGAACAATCTCAACTAATTCATTTTGCGCTGTCATCACTGCATCAATATCTTTATATGCCATTGGAATTTCATCAATAACATTGGCATCCTTTCGACATTCGACGTGCGCAGTGGCTTTTATTTGGTCTTCAGTGGTGAACATTCTTTTGGCTGCAGATCGGCTCATCACTCGTCCCGCACCATGCGAACAAGAGTAAAAACTCTCTTCATTCCCTAGTCCGCGAACAATGTAGCTTTTCGCTCCCATTGATCCTGGAATAATCCCTAATTCTCCTTTACGGGCTGAAACAGCTCCTTTACGCGTCACAAAAACATTATGTCCAAAATGATGCTCTTTTTGCACATAGTTATGATGACAGTTTACCGCTTGAATATGGCTGGTAAATTCAATATTTAATGTATTTCTAATAGCCATAATAGTATTATGCATCATAATTTCACGATTTAAACGAGCAAACTCTTGCGCCCAATTTACCGCCATAAGATAATCATCAAAATGTTCAGTCCCTTCAACAAAGTAAGCTAAATCATTATTTGGTAAATATTTATCGATAAAGTAAGTTTCCATATCTTTTTTGGCTAATTTAATAAAAAATTCACCGATAGCATTACCGACCCCACGTGAACCACTATGTAACATAATCCATACTTGTTGATTTTCATCTAAACACACTTCGATAAAGTGATTACCCGTTCCTAGTGTTCCTAAATGACAGTAATTGTTTGTTTTTAAAAAACACGGATACTTTTCTGTTAATTTCTCAAATCCTGGTAAAAGTTGTTGCCAATATTGATCAACAATTGCTGGTGCATGTTGCCAACTCCCCTGATCTATACCAGCATTTTTAGGCGTTAAACCATGTGGCACGTTTTTTTCAATCGCTAAACGTAGAGGGGCCAGATCATCAGGTAAATCAGCTGCAGTTAGTGACGTTTGTACTGCCATCATACCACAGCCAATATCTACCCCTACGGCGGCTGGAATAATGGCACCAAGAGTTGGAATAACACTACCAATTGTCGATCCTTTACCCATATGAACATCAGGCATTACTGCAATATGTTTAAAAATAAATGGCAATTGTGCTGTTTTTAGTAATTGTTCTTTGGCTCCTTCTTCTACTGGCACTCCTTTAGTCCACATTTTTACTGGTTTTGAATTTTCAGTTTTTATTACTTCATATTGAATCATCTTTTATTTTCTTTTTTTAGTTCTTCTTTCCTTTAAAATGAACGTGGGTATATCAACCATAATTTCACGGTTAAAAGTCAATAAGCGGTAATCCCAGCACCAAGTAACTGCATGATTTTGCCATTAGCTTTAAAAATTCTTTAGTACCGATTTTAAAACCCCATCACCGATCTGCTTTAATACTTGGAGGCGGAGGAGCCTCAAAAGCCGTTGCTTATGTATTAAATCAACTTTCCATTCCTTTTACCATTATTTTAAGAAGTAGTACAATTATGTATAGCCATTTAACGCAAGATACACTAATATCCAATCATCTAATCGTTAATGCTACTCCTGTGGGAACTTTTCCTAATATAAATGACTTTCCGCCTATACCGGTAGAATTTCTTACTTCCCAACATTTGATCTATGATCTCATTTATAATCCTGAAGAAACAAAATTACTGCAATTAGGGAAAAAGTCGGTGCACAGACTAAAGACGGATTAGAAATGCTTAATCTACAAGCAGACAGTGTCTGGGAAATATGGAATAAATAAAAATAATTAATACTATAATTATTTTCTGTTAAATAAAGTCCCTGAGGCTTGTGCTTTTGGAAATATCGTAATATCGGCTATTTGTACATGATCCGGCCGAGAGACAGCATAATAGATGGCATCTGCCACATCCGCAGCCACTAAAGGCTCGAAACCCTGATATACGGATTCTGCTCTTTGTTTATCTCCTTTAAATCTAACTAATGAAAATTCGGTTTCAACCGCTCCAGGAGCAATATTGGTTACTTTTATTCCCTGAGATAGCAAATCCATTCTCATCCCTTTACTAATTGCTTCAACAGCATGTTTGGTAGCACAATAAACTGTACCTTTAGGATAAGTTTCTTTTCCGGCAATAGAGCTTACATTGATAACATGTCCTCTTGTATTAGCAGCCAAAATAGGAACAACCGCTTTAGACACATACAAAAGACCTTTCACGTTAGAATCTATCATTGCATCAAAATCATTTACAGAAGAATCTAAAAAAGTATCCAATCCATGGGCATTTCCCGCACAATTTACCAATATATTTATCTTTTTCTTTTTTTCATCTGGCAAACTATTAATTGCTGAAAAAACATCCTCTTTGTTTCCAACATCAAAAAGTAAGGTTGTGACTTCCACTTTATTTCCCCATTTCTTTTTACTATCTTCTAATCTATCCTTTCTTCTACCACAGAGTACAAGATTAATTCCATTTTCAGCAAATATTTCCGCAGTGGCTTGCCCTATACCCGATGTTGCTCCTGTAATTAACGCTGTTTTTTGCATGATACCATTTTTATACATTTACTTACTAAAGATACAAAGTTTTTTAACCCAATTAATATTTTAGTATGAAATAACTTCGTTTATTCATAAGGATAGTCATCCAATAATTCAATATCATCTATTCTAAATCCTCTATCATTACTTTCAGCATTACTAATAAATTCCATGTTTGAAATTTCTTTCAAAATTTCGTCGGGAATTCTGATTAACACGCCTTGATATTTGTTCCTATTATTAAAAGCATTTAGCTCAATATCAGGCACAGGTAAATCTACCCCATTAAATTTCACTTTCAGTTTATTGGTATTAGATTTTTCGTCCGAATTATAAATATTTGCATTGAAATTATACCTCAAAACTAATTTCCTTCGTTTTCCCAAATTAATATTATCTATAGTTAAGGAAGATTCTCTTCCGGAAGGAAACCATAAAAAAAGTTCTTTTTTGGCGATATCACTAGTTCCATTTAATCTCCTTACATCTATCATTCCGAATTTATCTGAATACAAAACCCCTTCCACTTCACCATCAAAATTACTAACCATAGATATTTTAGGCCAAGGGCTTGTAACAATTGCCTCACCTTCGGCTTTAGTTACCTTATTAAAAGTCTCTTTAAAAAATCCGGTCGACGGAACTGGGGGAATGGCATAATCATCACTATCAACACAAGAAGTAAAACATATCCCAAAAGCAGTCCCTACGACAATTACTGTAATTATATATGCTAATCTCATTACTAAATTTATTAATCTTCCAATTGTATCGTATCGATTCTAAATCCTCTTTTATTTTTACTTGCTGAAGCAAAAAATTCTATTTTTTCCGTACCATCAGGAATGTTCACTCGCACAGTATAAAACATATTTTTATTATTATCTACAGTTAGAAGAGTATGCGGAAGGGCAATTTCAACTCCATTACATTTAAGAATCAAATCATCCACATATCCTATTTCGTTTGAATTAAATATATTCACATTTAGTTTAAAAGACAATATCATAGCCTTATGACCGGAAGTATTTATATGGTCAATAACCAGAGATGAATCGGTATTTGTCGGAAACCAGACTAGAGGATTAGAAAAAGCCGCGCCGGAAGTTCTTATATCCGCTTTTCCGTACGGATCACTATAAGAGACCGGCAAAGGATTATCAAATCCTGTCGCTAAATTTATTTTTGGTTTAGTTGAGACATTGGAAACTTGATTAAACGTTTCTATAAAAAAAGGTTTAGTAGTTGGAAAATCCTTGACATCATCAATCGTTCTAAGTATTAGCTTATACGTTTTATATGTCCCGTCATATCGGGTCATTATCCCTCGTAATCTTCCTTCCCCATACGGAATTTTATATCCTGCAAAAGAAGCATAATTACTAATAGGTACGTTTATATAATTTAAGCTTATGTCATTTATTTGGTTATCTGTACTAGCATTATTTCTTACATAAGTTTTACCTGCATCATTAAATATAACATCGTTTACCTCCACCAAGGTGCACAAATATTTTTCATTATTATTGACATCTTTTACCGTTAATAACCTACCGGCATCATTAGTTTTAATTACTAATTCATCTTCATTTTTTTTATCTTTGCCCAGAATTATATTCGAATTCATAACCGAAGGCGTTATTTGATCTACTACATATCTTTCCGGCTGTGTAGGAGGTAGACCTATCTGCACCATGCCATTTTGCTTTCCATAGTATAGACCTTCCAATTTTATATATATTTTAGACCCTAAAGGATAATGCGTATATATATTTGATGTATTGACACTTAACATGACACCTTGAGTTCCATCTTCCGTTACTATAAACAAGTTTTTATATATATTTCCTGCTTGATCTGAGGAAATAACATATCCTTCTAAAATTTCTCCCTTAGAAAAGCTGATTGCCTCTACCCCATTTTTTCCTGTAAATACAGGAGCTGTACGCAAAAGATAAGGTATATCTAAGGTAGCTTTCATTTTTTGCCCTTCGTTTACCGGAGGAGCTTTATAATCATCGTCATGCACGCAAGATAAGAGTAGCCAAGATATAAAAAATACTATTGTTTTTTTTATCATTTTTTATCTTTTTAATAATTTATCAATTATAAGTTTAATATTAAAATTTAAAGAATACATTCAAGAAATACGATCTTCCTCTATCATAAAATAGTTTATTGCCAAAAAGTGGATAGGCTAATGACTTATCTTTTTCTAATTGCTCATAATTAGCTGATCTTCCTTGCTCAAATGAACCGGTTACATATCCCCTTTCGTTTAAAATATTATTGATGGAAGCACTCATACCCAACGTATATTTACCCATTCGTACCGATTTACCCAAAGTAGCATTTAATAGAAAAACGTCCTGAAATTGCTTTTGTTTTAATATAGCTTTTACATTATCCGGTGTAGCCTCATCGTAGGGAAAAACTCCATCTTTCATGATGAAATTTTTGGTCCTTGAAAGAAAAGAAATATTTGAATAAATATCTTGTAAAAAATTAGCACTGATACTTGTCCACCAATATTTAGGAGAATTATACTTTATTCCCAAAGCATAGCCTTTTTGAGGGGTTCCTGCAATCTTATAATCTTTAATGTAAGAAGAACCGTAATCGTTTATGCCAGGCGAATTATCACTAAGAACATACAATTTAGGATTGTTTTTATAGGTAAATTGCCCCACGGAAGCTATTCCGTACAGAGATAGAGTAGGAGATAATTTCCAATCTATTCCTATTTCAGACCCCAAATAGTCCTTTTCCATTCCTGTTAAAACTTCTGTAATAAAGGCATCGGAACTGTTTTCAAATCGTACCCCTTGTGCGTAATAACGCAATATTTCTATGGCATTTTTTATTTTAGTATAATACCCACTGATTCTAGCTTTTACACGAGGAGATCTTAAGGTATATGTGATATCGTTTGTATTTACTCTTTGGTTAGTTACATTCGGAATTTTGTCATTATTTAGCCTTTGATTTACAAAAATTTCATTTAAAGTGGGCGAAGATTCATAATAGGCGGAGTTGAGAATAATAAAATTTCTTCCGTTAATTTTATAAGTAATCCCTGTACGTAAACCTAATTCAATAAAATTTGCTTTAGCACTTTTTCCGTAGGAATTATTCGGGTATAAGCCATGTTTAAATTTCCCGTCTCTATAAGACTCATCCCATCCAAATAGAAATGATGTGGCAACTTCCCAACGGTTTATGGTTACTCTAGAAGTAGCATTTCCCATTATTTTTTGTCTGAACATTTTGTAATCGTATTCCGTTTTGTCTCCTTTCCTTGCCACACTACCCGGATGTAAACTATTATAATCGCCTGTGGAGGAATTTATTCCATCCTCTTTTATGAATGAACTTTTATTTAATACAAAATCGGCACCTAACAAATCATTTATCTCCCTATAATTACTCGACACTAAATTTTGATAATTTACGTTCAAAAAGAATTTCCAATTATCAGTTAGCAAGGTTTGGAAATGAGTGGCAGCATTAAAAGTTTTATCTTTAATTACATCATCCACTATAAAGTAAGAAGCTCTCCTACCTACCTGTCCGGTATAGGGATCTTGATAAGTCGGCGCATGATAATTCGTATTATATAACTGATCCCAGTTTATTTGAGTGACAGTTATATCGTTATTTTCCCATGCCTGCAAACAATTTTCATATTCCGTCATATTTCCAAGACTTAACCAATAACTTGGTAAATTTTTATAATAAGTAGGGGAAGGATTCTCTGCTTCATACCTATTTAAATGGGACTGTTTATTATATCCAAATTGATAAGAGGCTGTAGTGGTCAATTTTGATTTATCACTTATATTCCAATAATGGGTAAGCATAAATATTGGCTCGAAAATTCTTTTTACTCGTTCGTTTCTTTTCTCTCCATCTTGCCACCCCCAAAAAGAGTTATAATTCTTTCCTCTCAAATCATATACTTCTTGAGTATTTGGACTTGAACCGGATTTTCTTGACGGGGTTCCGAACGCAGTGAAATTCAGCCTGTGTCTATGATTAATTTTTTTCTCAATAGCCGTAAAATATGCATAAGAATCGTTGTAGGTTCCATCAATAACCCCTTCCTCCATCCATCTTCTGGAGCCGGAAAAGGTAAAAGACCATCCTGAAGGAAGCATTCCTGAAGAGTAGGTAGTCATAACCCTATGTTGATAGGTACGATTAGAAAACGAATAACTGAGTTCGAATCCTTTTCTATATGAAGAAGAACGAGTATCGTAATAGGTAGTCCCTCCTAAGCTGCTGAAAGAATAATCAGAAACGTTATTATTTTCTGCTAATTCATAAGGATAGCGCACTACATTATTTAATCCGCCCCAATTGCCGAAATCAGGTCTACCCGTTTGATTTTTGGACATGGGAATTCCATTGAACATAATTGTTGCATAGCTATTGTCCAAACCTCTTACCTTGAACCAATAAGGCCCAAGCTCAAAAGAAGCGGTTTTGGAAAATATATCTTTGGAAGATTGCAATAACCCAATTCCGGTCTGTGCCATAGAGCCTTCTTCATCCGATGAAAAATCGTCATCCGTTAGGGTTATGATTCCTTCTTCTTCTTGTGAAGGATTAAATTCTAAGGTAATATCTCCTAAATTTTTTTTGGATTCTTCCGAAGATACTTTTACTGTAAGGATTTTCGGAACATATCCTATCCTGTTTATGATTAAAAGATAGGTACCGGCTGATACATCTTTGAATTGAAAATACCCGATTCTATCGGATTTAGACTGTATGGCTCGATCTTCTCCTAAGCTAACAATAGCCTGATCTAAAGGTTTATTTTGGTCTCCTTTTAGATATCCGTAGATCATAGTTTGTGCAAACAGCGCCTGATTTACAAAAAGGGCCCAATATACCAGCTTACTTTTCATCATTTTTAGTAATTTGAAGAGACTTATTGGAGCAAATATAATTATTTCTTTTTAGTTTTGTCAACGTAAAACCATAGAGCTATGCACGTATTTTTAAAAAATAGTTTAGTTTTTATTTTTTTCTGCACATTATCCATCCAGCTCAATGCCCAAGTAAAATTTAAAACGGCAACTGTCATGTTTTATAACGTTGAAAACTTATATGACACTATTAAATCTGCAGATCTTATTAACGGTTCTCTCGATCCTAACGACCCAAAATATCAAATAAGCGTACCCGAGGATAGCGCCCAGACATCCGGGTATACGTTTCATTCCGATGAATTATCTTTCGCTAAGCTAAAAGGTAAAAAAGTTGTGAGAAAACATATACTTACCGATGAATTTCATTACAAGGGAACAAAACTTTGGGATTCGAAAAAATATAAAGAAAAAATCGACCATATTAGCCGAGTTATAACTGAAACCGGAAAAGCTGAAACACAATCCATGCCTGCGATCGTTGGGTTATGCGAAATTGAAAACGAACAGGTACTAAAGGATTTGTGTGAAGCACTGAAAAAGAAAGGTGGAAATTATGGATTTGTTCACCTGAATTCTTTTGATCCCAGAGGAATAGATGTAGCCTTAGTATATAACAAAACGAAATTTGTCCCTATTAATCAACAAAGACTTCTTATTAATTTACCGAAAGAAGGGGATTATAAAAAATACACGCGCGATATATTATGTGTAGAAGGTCTCTTGGATGACGAAAAAATGTACTTTTTGGTAAATCATTGGCCCTCAAGACGTGGCGGTGAACAAAAAAGCCTTCCGAATAGGATTGCTGCGGCAAAGGTGTTAAAACAGGCTATGGATAGCCTGATAACTCTCAATCCAAAGGCCAAAATACTTGCCATGGGCGATTTTAACGATGATTGCAACAGTCCTAGCATAAAAAAAGTTTTAAACACTGTATCTAAAAAAGAAAACGTAAAAATAGGCTCATATTATAATCCTGCGGAAATTTTGTTTAAAAAAGGATTGGGAACTCTTGCGTATCAGGATTCTTTTAATTTTTTCGATCAACAAATTATTTCGCCTGAACTTATTGCCGACAAGGAAGGATACCACTTTTATAAGATGAATGTTTTCTCTCCTGCTTATTTAGTTACACAGGAAGGTTCTCGAAAAGGTTATCCGTTTCGCTCTTTTTCAAATGATAACTATATTGGTGGATACAGTGACCATTTCCCCGTTTATACCGTTCTGATTAAAGAGGTTAAATAAAATTCCTAATGCAATTGTAATTTAAATTAAAAAAATTTAAACTTTCTTATCTCTTAATAATATCTAAAATAAACATTATAAACAATCAAAATAAAAAAGCGAGGTTAGAAAATATTTTTAATTAAGTTTATTTTTAGGAGCTAATAAAACTAAATGCTTTATGATTAAAAAATTAACCAATATAAAAATCCACAACAATACAATCATCATTGATGGCCATGACAGTAAAGTTCATGTAGATGGACCTTGCTTAGAGACAGCTCTGTTAATAGATGATAATTATATTTTGTTATTTGTTACTCTTGATTGTCCATTTGAAGAAGGTTTAGAAATCTATTTATTAGACTTACAACAAAATCGAATAATTGATAAAGCACAGTTAGCTCAAATGTATTATACAGATCTTTTCAGTGATTTATTAATTCTTTCAGAAAAAAGTCTTTTATTTGACTTTTTTGGTGTTTGGAAGTTAGAGTTATTTGACAAACCGAAAAGATCGCTAAGTTATTTATTTTCACCACTCTATGGCTTATATCTACACTTAGGAGCTACACGTCCTTTATCATTAACTAGATACTTTAGTTTAAAAAGCAATGATTAATACTATTTAATATAATAGATTAAGGGATAAATATGATCACTTAATATTGTAAAAAGTTTAAAAATTTATTTGTATTATTCAATATTATAATTCAGTAGTATAAACACGATTATTTAGACGATGAATAAATCTTCGTATTAACTTTATTTAAAAAAGTGATATAGATAGGGGGGCAACAAAATAAAATTAGCTATAATTTTAGACTTAAATTATTAACGTCTAAACCTCATATTTGTTTATATAAATTATTTGTCTATTTGCTTATTATAACTGCTCTTCTAAAATTAGTTATATCACAGCATAATTTTGTCATAGCATAAAGCAATTTACTTAACTAACTTTATGCTTATAGATGAATAAAAAATCATGCTTTAATTTAAGCAGAGGTAAGATGAATATTTTCTCTCCTGCTTATTTAATTACACGGGAAGATTCTCGAAAAGATTATCCGTATCGCTTTTTTTCAAATGATCACTATATTAATGGATACAGCGACCATTTCCCCCCTTTATACCGTTCTGATTAAAGAGGTTAAATAAGGTTCGTATTGTTATTGTAATTGTAATTGTATTTTAAATAAAAAAAATTTAAACTTTTTGACCTCTTAATAATATCCAAAATAAACACTATGAACAATCAAAATAAAAAAGCGAGAAAACTCCCGCTTTAATGTTTTCACAACGGAATAATCCTTATTGTGAATTGCTTTCAAATTTTAGTGAGTACAAAGGTAAGAAAAAAAACAATTAATTCATCATAAATTTAATGTTTTTTATCTCCAATTAATTCATACATTTATCTATTAATTACTAAATTCAAATAGATTATTATGCCTTTTAAGAATATCTTAGGTCTGGACATAGGAACAGCCTCAATAGGCTGGGCTGTAGTCAAGGTGGATGAAGAAAATCCTAACTTAAATACAATTATAAAATTAGGGGTCAGAGTTGTCCCCATAACAACTGAAGATAAATTAAATTTTGAAAAAGGAAAATCTATAACGCTCAATGCGGATAGAACCTTAGCAAGAAGCATCCGAAGAAATCTTCACCGTTATAAGTTAAGAAGAAAAAATCTAATTGACTTATTAATACAAAATCAAATTATTGCTCCTCATACCCCTCTCAATGAGAATGGAAAATTTACCACATTCGAAACCTTACAAATTAGAGCTAAAGCAGCCAAAGAAAGAATAGGGCTTAATGAATTGGCCAGAGTTTTACTTCATATAAATAAAAAGAGAGGATATAAAAGCAGCCGTAAAGTACAAAATGAAGATGAGGGTAAGGCCATAGACGGTATGGCTGTTGCCAAACTATTGTATAAAGAGAAGCTAACACCGGGGCAATACGTTTATCAACTTTTAAAAAACGGTAAAAATCAAATTCCTGATTTTTACCGCTCCGATTTACAAAAAGAATGGGATCGTGTATGGGATTTTCAAAAACAATTTTATCCCGACACATTCACGGAGGATTTAAAAAAAGAACTGGAGGGAAAAGGACAAAAAGCAAGTATCGCTATTCTTTATAAAAATTGCGGTATGACCACCGCCACCAACAAAGGAAAAAAGAATGAAAAAAAACTGAAAGCCTATGAATGGCGGAGCAGGGCTATTTCGGAAAGGCTTTCCCTTGAAGAGGTAGCTTATGTTTTGGCTGAAATAAATAACAATATTTACAACTCCAGTGGCTATTTAGGAGCTATAAGTGATAAAAGCAAAGAATTGTTTTTTAACTGTCAAACGGTAGGTGAAAATTTATATACTCAAATTTCACAAAATGAACATACGAAATTAAAAAACCAGGTTTTTTTACGCCAAGATTATGCCGATGAATTTGATCAAATATGGGAAACCCAAGCTCAGTTCCATCCTCAATTAACATCCGAACTCAGAAAAAAAATTCGAGATTCAACCATCTTTTATCAGCGCAAGCTTCGCTCACAAAAAGGACTCATCAGTATTTGTGAATTTGAGAACCGCGAAATTGAAATTAGCAAAAATGGTAAAAAAAAAACAAAGACAATCGGACTCAAAGTTGCCCCAAAATCTTCACCTCTATTTCAAGAATTTAAGATATGGCAAATACTTAATAATGTTCTCATCCGGCAGGAAGGAAACAATCGCTCGCTCACTCTTGAAGAAAAAGAGTTGCTATTTTCAGAACTAAATACAAAAGGAAATTTACCTGCGCAAAAAATTTTAGCGCTATTAAAATTACCCGCCAAAAATACCAAAATAAATTATACTACCTTAGAAGGCAATCGAACACAGGAACAGCTTTATCGTGTCTATTTTAAAATATTGGAATGGGAAGGTCATAATGTTTTTGAACTATTAAAAATACCGGAAGATCAAGACGAACTAAGACCTGCGGATAGTAAGCTTTCTGCCGCTGAAATTAAAGAAATCGTAAGATCAGCCTTTGAATCTTGTTCTATCTCCTCCTCCATTTTAGACTTTGATGCATTGCTTCCGAACCCTGAATTTGAAAGACAACACTTATACCAATTGTGGCATCTATTATATTCTTATGAAGGAGACAATTCGCCATCGGGTAATGAAAAGCTCTTGAACCTGCTACAAAACAAATTCGGATTCAAAAAAGAGCACGCGCAATTTTTAACCTCTATTTCATTTGCCTCTGAATATGGGAACCTAAGCACTAAAGCTATGCGAAATCTATATCCTTATAGCAAAGAAAACTCTTATAGTGACGCTTGTGTATTAGCAGGGTACCGGCATTCTAAAAATTCTTTAACTCGTGAAGAGCTGGCTAATCGTAAGCTAAAAAATCGATTAGAGATTTTACCAAAAAATTCCTTGCGAAACCCTGTAGTGGAGAAAATTATAAATCAACTCATTAATCTAGTAAATTCATTACAAGAAGAATATGGAGCCTTTGATGAAATTCATCTCGAATTGGCAAGAGACCTCAAAAAAAATGCCCAGGAACGTGAAAAATGGTACAAAAACGCCCTTGAAGCTAATAGCCGCAATCAACAATATTCGGAGATACTAAAAAAAGATTTTGGAATATCTAATCCTTCTCGAAATGATATTATTCGCTACCGATTGTATTTAGAACTTAATGAAAATGGTTTTAAAGATTTATATACCCAAACCTATGTTATTAAGGACCTTCTTTTTACTAACAAATATGACATTGACCATATTATCCCACAATCAAAAGTTTTTGACGATAGTTTTTCCAATAAAGTATTAGTTCCCAGAAAGGCAAACCATGACAAAGGCAATTTAACTGCTATGGATTATGTCTCTAATCTAGGAAAAGAAAGAGAAGAACAATATCTAAATACGGTATCAGAATTATATAAAAAAGGGGTAATTTCCTATAAAAAATATAAAAATCTGGTTACGGAAGGAGCGGATATAGGAGATGGTTTCTTAAATAGGGATTTAAATAATACCCAATACATAGCCAGAAAAACCACAGAACTACTTAACCAAATTACGCCCCGCGTGGTTACTACTACGGGAGAGATTACTGCTAAATTACGAAAAGATTGGAACTTAGTCAATACGATGAAAGAACTTAATATTGAGAAATTTCACTCAGCCGGTTTAACAGAATGGGTTATAAATTCCAAAGGAGAAAAGAAAGAAATCATTAAAGATTGGAACAAACGAAGCGACCACCGTCATCATGCCATGGATGCATTGACCATTGCTTTTACTACCTCCAATCACATACAATATTTAAATTATTTAAATGCACGTGATGATGAAACCAATAAAAAACATTTTCATATTATTTCTATTGAAAAGAAAGTTAAAAACGATATAATCCTTGAAAACGGGAAAAGAAAATCTATATTTACTTTTCCAACCAATAATTTCCGACAGGAAGCTAAAAAACAACTCAACGAAATTCTCGTTTCTCATAAGGTCAAAAACAAAGTGGTAACAGTTAACCAAAATAAACCTAAAAAAAGAAACGGATATACCCCTAAAGATGAGCGAACTCCAAGAGGCCCATTGCATAAGGAGACTATATATGGAATGGCAAAAATTTTACAAACAAAAGAAGTAAAAATTTCTTCTAAATTTAATTATGAAACCGTTTTTAATGGTACAAAAAAAGGCTTATCGATATGCCTTATTAAAACGATTGTAAGAAAATCTGAACGACCCTAAGAAAGCTTTTTCCGGAAAAAACTCCTTAGCAAAAAATCCTATTTTCCTTACTGCTCATTCCTCCGAAAAAGTACCCGAAAATATTGTTATTCAATGGTATGAAAAAATATATACGATAAGAAAGCCTATTAGTCCTGATAATTTTAAAAATGAAAAAACTATAGAAAAAGTATTAGATCCTACCCTACGTATCCTTTTAAAAAATCGACTCAGAGAGGCGGACGGAAATGCAAAAGAAGCCTTTTCGGATTTGGAAAAAAATCCTATATGGCTAAATAAGGAAAAAGGGATTTGCGTTAAAACGGTTACGATAAAAGGAATCAGCAATGCCGAATCGCTTCATATAAAAAAGGACCATTTCGGAAATGAGATTTTAGATGAAAAGGGTAACCCTATTCCGGTAGATTTTGTAAGTACAGGTAATAACCATCACGTGGCTATATATAAAGATGCAGAAGGGGCTTTACAGGAAAAGGTTGTCAGCTTTTTCGAGGCCGTGGAGAAAGTAAATCAGGGACTTCCGGTAATTGACACTTTATATAATAAGGAGTTGGGCTGGAAATTTCTTTTTACTATGAAACAAAATGAAATGTTTTTATTCCCTTCAGAAGATTTTAATCCGAATGATATAGATCTATACGATAATAAGAATTTAAGTCAGATTTCTAAACATTTATTTAGAGTTCAAAAATTAACCTCAAAAGATTACCATTTTAGACATCATTTGGAAACTAGCATTGAATTTAATGCGGATTCTTTGAGAGGAATAACCTGGAGAAGAGAGGGAGTTAACGGAGTAAAAAATATAGTAAAAGTTCGATTGAACCACTTAGGTAAAATTGTTCATATAGGAGAATAGTAATAACTATAATAGATATGATCACCCGATCTATATACGTAGGAACCCCGTCTTACCTGAAACTGAAAGACGAACAAGTTTATATAATAGCCCCTTCAACCGGTGAAATAAAGGGAAAAATCCCGGTTGAAGATTTAGGCTTATTAATGCTGGATCATTTTCAAATTACCATTTCCCATCAATTGATACAAAAAATGATGGGAAATAATGTGGTTGTAATTAGTTGCGATGCTCATCATCTTCCTCACGGCATTATGCTCCCTATGTATGGACATACAGAACATTCTGAACGAGTTAAAAATCAATTAAAAGTTAGCGAGAAACTTAAAAACCAATTATGGAAGCAGACGGTAGAATATAAAATAATAAATCAAAAAGATGTTCTGAAAAAATTTGGCAATTACTATGAACCCATGCAAGAATATCTTGAAAGTGTTAAAAGTGGAGATGTAACTAATAGAGAAGGTATTGCAGCCCAACATTATTGGAAATATCTTATGGGACCCGATTTTATTAGAAAACGTATGGGCAATTTTCCTAATCCTTTTTTTAACTTTGGATACGCCGTTTTACGAAGTATTATTGCTCGTTCACTTGTTGAAACCGGTTTGCTCCCCGTTTTGGGAATTTTTCATAAGAATAAATACAACCCCTACTGTTTGGCCGATGATATAATGGAACCATATCGCCCTTTTGTAGGCATACTGGTAATTAAATGGTTAGAAAAATATCCGGAAGGAGATGAATTAACCAAAGAGTTCAAAGCACATATGCTAAATATTGCCACTATTGATTTAAAAATTGATGAAAAAATAAGGCCTTTACTTATTGCTGCGAAAATAACAACGAGCTCACTTTATAAATGCTTTACGGGTGAAAAACGTTTGATATGCTATCCTAAATTAGTATGATATCCGAACGGTATAATGCTTATAGAGTCATGTGGATTTTAGTTTTATATGATTTACCGACCGAAACTAAAGTAAATATACGAGAGTCCAATCTTTTTAGAAAACGACTTTTAGATAACGGATTTTCTTTATTTCAATTTTCCATAT
>NZ_JAMBJZ010000050.1:0-15704 GCF_025291155.1 Apibacter sp. | reverse complement strand
CGGAAACATTATCTGGTGTATCATTGTTGTCAACTATTACAAAATAAAAAATTCTATACCATTTTTTATCAACGACTAGTTGTACCATAATTACTTCCAAATCGTTGCTAGTACCTACAATACCTGCTGTTGGTGGTGCCGATAAGGATTGATTTTTTCCGGCATTTCCATACACACCATCATCTAAATCTGCAAAATTATTTGGAGCTATTACTATATTTGAACCTGAAGTAATGGTTGCACTGGCTAAAGTCGAATACCAAACTTTGACAGGAGATGATGATATATTTACTAGCCGAGGATTATAAGTAACAGTACCAGAAGCTCTATTAGCATTGTCTAATAAATATATATCCAGCCTTATCTTTCCATCAAGGACTGGTAAATTATTAATATATTTACTTAAAAAATAGTCTGGCAAATTGTTATGACTTCCCCAATAACCAGTAGGATCTCCTATACTTGGATCAATATTTGGGCTAATATAAGCTATTTTTTCACCCACCGCTAAATCGTCTCCCATACCCACTTTTGCACTACAATTTTGTCCACCAATTTTAATTTCAAAAGTAGTGGTATTAGGACTGGAACTTGTTGGCGTACCTGTAATATTATACTGTATAACACCACTTCCTTTATTCAAATGTCCTGGATCAAGAGTGGCTGTTAAGCCATTTATCGGGCCTATTTTTTGTGCTCCGTATATACCTTGGTTTCCTCCTGTATAAGGTACTGTCATAATACCGTTATAAGGAACATTTAAAGTATATGTTCTCGGATTAATCAACACGGAATTACACGTAATACTTTCTACACTTGCTGAAATCAGTGGACGTGAATCTAACGTAACCCATTGATTTCCTATCCAAACTGTATAACCAGTATAAGGAAAGCTATCATTTGCTCCATCATTATAAACTAATAAGCCCTTAGCCGGTTTAGGAATAGTTGTGCTATCAGTAGATGAGATTAAAGAAACACGAGGGCCTAAAAAACCTTTTTTATATCCAGGATTTAAATTGTCAACATTTATTTCAAAAATTGAAGAAGAATCTGGGGTATTGGTTCCTATACCTACACTTCCATTATTAGTAATTACAAAATCATTGGTTTGCTGAGCAGGAGTAGGGTCACCCACTTTCGGATTATCCTTGGCTCCATCTACATGGAAGATAGCTTTGGGGTTATCTGTATTTACGCCGACTTGGCTATATACGGATAAAGTAATTAATAGCATTCCTAAAAAAATAAATTTAGTTTTCATACATTGAGATTATTTATTAAAAGATTATTAATGTAAAAGTGTTTTAATGATATAAATAATTTTAAGGTTTTTATTTTAGTTTTTAAGTGTTTAAATAAAATTATGCATATAGAGTAATATTAGTGTTAATTGAATTATAATAATAATTATTTCAAATTTAATTATTTATTTTGAAAATAAATTAATATATTTATAAATTATGTGATTTTTTTTTATAAATGTTAAATTTTTTTTATTTTATTAAAACAATATATTTAAGATTTAAATGAAGAATTTTAGTAAATTCTTTATGAATGAAACTTATCTATTTTATAGATAAATTAAAAAAACTTATAGGCTCTTGTATAAAAAAAATAATTAAAAATCATTATAGAATTAAGGTAGAGAGTCAATTTTTTTGAAATTTAATTACAATTTATAATTATTGTTTTTTTATAAAGTACAACATTGAATATTTAAAATCTAAGATAATTCGGAGTACTTAATTTATAAATTCATTTTTTTTCTAATCTATTTCTAATCTTGTATTAACGTAAATATAACCTGGGTCAAATCGTCCTTTAATATATAAGAAATAATTTTGTTTTGAAGACAAAAATAACACTCTTATAATGCGTAAATACGGTTTATTATTCGTCTGCATTTTCATAACAAGCATAACATTTGCACAAACAGCAGAAGTTATACGTTTGACCCAATCGCAGGCAGAAGCCTTGTTTCTTAGGCAAAATTTACAATTATTAGCCGAAAAAATGAACATCGATGCAGCCGAGGCATCCATTGTACAGGCAAAATTATGGGATAATCCTAACTTTTCCTTAGGCGATGTAAATTTATGGAGCACTAAATCTCAGCGAGAACAAGAGCAAATTCCGGCACTTTTCGGAAAATTTGCTAAAAATACAGAATTTACCATGGAGCTCAGCCAACTGGTAAAAACGGCAAGAAAAAGAGGTAAATTGATAAATAGGGAAAAGGTTTCAAAAGAAATAGCTGTGCAGGAATTTGAAGAAACCCTACGAGGCTTAAAACTAGAAGTTAGAAAATCACTCCAAGAGATCCTATATTTACAGTCTTATCAAAAAATACTCAGTCATCAGCAAGAGGCCCTTTCAAGGCTGGTTGCTGCCTATAAAAATCAAGTAGCTCAAGGGAATATAGCCAAAAAAGACCTTATACGCCTCCAGTCATCACAACTCGAACTAAATGGAGAAATCTATGAAGTAAAAAACAATTTCAATGAACAACAGAAAATTATAAAAAGTTTGTTGAATATTCCACCCGTTAATACAGTTGAAATAATAGAGGAAAACAATGAAGTTAAAAATCCGGATGATATATTATTACCAAAAATTTTAGAAGAAGCATCAGAAAGCAGACCCGATATAAAAATAGCTAATTTGCAGATCGATTACTTTGACAAAGATCTCATATACGAAAAATCACAAAAAGTACCGGATCTTACCTTTGCTGTAAACTACGACCGCATCAGCGCACCCTGGAAAGATTTTATAGGGTTCGGAGTAAGCTTTGATCTTCCTTTTCTAAACAGAAATCAAGGAAATATAAAAATAGCCCAGGTAAACAAAGAACAAAGTAAATATCAAGCCCAACAAGTAGTAAATACAGCACAGCAAGAAATTTCGGAAGCCTATAATAACTATTCCGCAACCTATCATTTATTTAAAGATATTCAAAAAGAAAATATCTCCGATGATTTAGACTCAATGCTTGATGCCTATACCAGAAATCTAATGAGCAGAAATATAAGTATGCTCGAATTTATAGACTTCATTGAAGCATATAAAACCAATAAAGAAACCCTACTAAATACACGCAAAAATCTATATACACAATTTGAAGAATTACAATATACCGTTGGAAAAGAAATAAGATAAATCCCATGAAAAAAAATATTTACCTACTTTCAAGTCTGGCACTTGCGTTATCCTGCACCGGTGTCAAAGATAAAGACACAAAAGTTCAGGACGATCCGGCAATAAATCAGTCTTTCTTAAAGCATGTAAAGACGATAAAAGCAGAATTAAAGCCACAAGAAGAGGAGCTTACGCTTACAGGAAAAGTAGAATACGATCCGGATAAGATTGTAAACTATGTGCCCTTGATAAATGGAGTAGTAACAAAAACATATTTTTCATTGGGAGATCAGGTAAAACGCGGACAAGTTTTGGCAAATGTCAAAAGTTTGGAAGTTAACTCATTACATTCCGAAAAATCTAGTTTGCAATCTGAGTTGGAAGTTGCAAGAAGAGAATTGAAAAGCGCTGAATCCATGTATAAAGACAATATGTTGTCAGAAAGTGAATTAGTAGAAGCAAGAGGAAAAGTAAAACAAGCGGAAGCGGCCTTAAGAAGAGTTCACACAGATATGTCCGTTATAGGCTCTAACAGTAGTGGAGCTTCTTCAATCCTTTCTCCGATGAGCGGATATATAATCAGCAAAAATATTACCTCAGGAAGCACTATTTCCCCCGACGCAGAGCCAATATTTACAGTTGCAGACCTTAGTAAAGTATGGGTAATCGCCAATGTATATGCAAGTAATTTACAATTTGTGAAAGTAGGAATGCCGGTAGAAATGACCTCTTTGTCTTATCCGGGAGAAGTGTTTCAGGGAACCATACAATCCGTATCCCAAGTTTTCGATACCGAAGAAAAAGTATTGAAAGCTCGAATTATCATGGAAAATTCAGATTTAAAATTTAAGCCCGAAATGTCCATGACTATAAAGCTAAAAAACAATACCGAAAATATGAAAGTTTCCATACCAATAAGCGCTCTTATTTTCGATGATGATAAATACTACGTTATTGTAGAAGAATCCAAAGAAAATTTCAAAGTAAAAGAAGTGCAGCTTCAAGGTCACAATGAAGAAACGGCCTATGTATTATCTGGGCTTTCCGAAGGAGAAAATGTGGTGGTAAAAAATCAATTACTCATTTATTCAGGATTAAAAAACAAATAACAAAACATGCATAAGTTTGTTGAAAAATGTATAGCTTTTTCATTAAGGAATCACCTATTGATACTATTTCTTAGTGTAATACTTTTTATAGCGGGAATAGTATGCTACATAAACACACCTATTGAAGCATATCCCGATGTTACCAACACAAGGGTAAGAATCATAACTCAATGGCCCGGAAGAAGTGCCGAAGAAATTGAAAAGTTCGTAACGCTTCCCATAATGAGGGAAATGAATACCATTCCTAAAAAGACTGATGTACGATCTACCTCACTTTTCGGCTTATCGGTGGTTACTGTTATTTTTGAGGATGGAGTAGACGATTTTTTTGCCCAACAATATGCCTCAAACCGTATGCAGGACCTGAACCTACCCGAAGGCGCAGATCCTTCTATAGAACCGCCTTCCGGCGCTACCGGGGAAATCTACCGATACACCCTTAAAAGCGATTTGCCGGTTCGTGAAGTTTCCGCACTCAATGAATGGGTCGTAGAACGAGAGCTATTATCGGTTCCTGGGGTTGCCAGTATTGTAAGTTTTGGAGGAGAAGAAAAATGCTATGAAATAAAAGTTAATCCTACAGAGTTGTCAAATTACGGACTTTCTCCTTTAGAAGTCTATGAAGCAATTTCCAAGAGCAATATAAATGTGGGAGGAGATGTTATCCAGAAAGGGAGCCAGGCTTACGTGGTGCGAGGCGTTGGGTTATTGGATAACATTAAGGATATTGAAAATATATTGATTGAGGTAAAAGGAAGCACTCCGATACGAGTAAAACAAGTGGCAACAGTTTCTGTTTCGTCAAAACCACGATTAGGACAAGTAGGTTTTGATGATCGAGACGATGTGGTTCAGGGAATTGTAGTGATGCTAAGAGGACAGAATCCCGGAGATGTTATCAAAAATTTGAAAGTAAAAATTGCAGATTTAAATGATCGAATTTTACCCGAAAATGTAAAAATAGAACCTTTTTTGGATCGTACCACCTTAGTCGATGCAACGGTACATACCGTTATGAAAAACTTAATTGAAGGTATAACGTTGGTATCCATAGTTGTATTTATTTTCTTATTCAATTGGAGAACAACAGTAATTGTAGCAACTGTAATTCCGTTATCTTTTTTATTTGCCATTATTATGCTTCGCATACAGGGGCTACCGGCCAATCTTATCTCTATGGGAGCACTCGATTTCGGATTGTTATTAGAAGGTACCTTGGTTATCGTGGAAATTATATTTGTCTCGATGGTAAAACGGACAGAAGAGCTGGGAGGAGAGCGTTTCATAAAAACTTCGAAAGGTGGTCTCATTAAAAAAAGCGCTGGGGGAGTTGCTTCTCACATATTCTTTGCACAAGTGATTTTAGTAGTTGCCTTGTTTCCAATCTTTTCATTTCAGAAAGTGGAAGGAAAGATGTTTTCACCCTTAGCCTTCACATTAGGATATGCCTTATTAGGCTCGCTAATTTTATCTTTGACCTACGTACCGGTAATGTGTAAGGTATTACTTACAAAACCGGTTAAAGAAAAAACGAATCTGATTAGTAAGACCTTCTCTTCAGGACTATATAAAATTTATGAATTTGCCTCTCGTCACCGCAAAGGAAGCATTATTGCATTTTGCATACTACTCCTCTTATGTGTCATCCGATTTAGCTTTTGGGGGACAGAATTTATCCCAAGTATGAATGAAGGCGCTATTTACATACGAGCAACTCTGCCCAACAGCATTAATCTTGACGAATCTGTGAAAATTACTAAACAGATGAAGAAGAAGCTGAGAAGCTTCGATGAAGTACAATTTGTATTATCGCAAACAGGACGTCCCAATGACGGTACAGACCCTACCGGATTTTTTAATATAGAATTCCATGCACAACTAAAGCCTGAAAATCAATGGAAAAAGAAAATAAAGAAAGAGGAACTAATCCGAGAGATGAAAGATTCCTTAGATATTTATCCCGGTACGGTTTTCGGATTTAGTCAGCCGATTCAAGATAATGTAGAAGAATACGTAGCGGGAGTAAAAAGTTCACTCGTAATTAAAATATATGGAGATGACCTCCAAAATCTAGAACAAATTGCAGATAAGGCGGCCTCCGTCATTGAAAAAGTGAAAGGAGTAGAAGACGTAAACGTATTTAGGAGCATCGGATTACCCGAATTGCAAATACGATTGTCTGAAGATCGCATGGCACGTTATGCAGTTTCAATGGCTGACGCTCAGGCAGTGGTAGAAATGGCTATTGGAGGAAAAGCAGCAACCCAATTTTACGAAGGAGAAAAAATATTTGATGTAAGAGTTAGATTTCAAAAGGAATACAGAGATAACGAAGACAAGATCGGAGAAATTTTAATTCCGACGATGGACGGAAAACATGTGCCTTTAAAAGAAATTGCTGATATAAAATTTGTAACCGGTCCCACCTTTATTTACAGAGATGGAAGCAGCAGATATATAGGAGTTGGATTTAGTGTTCGCGATCGTGATTTAGGATCTACGATCAAAGAAGCGCAAGAAAAAGTAAATCAAGTAGTTAAGTTAGGTCGCGGTAATCGTATGGTTTGGGCAGGAGAGTTTGAAAGCCAACAAAGAGCGACTCAACGATTGATGATTATAGTTCCTTGTGCATTAATATTGATATTATTCTTGCTTTATATGAATTTCAGAACCATCAAAGATACTTTGATTGCTGCCAGTGCAATGCCTTATGCTTTTATCGGAGGATTTATTTCCCTTTGGCTGACCGGTACTATTTTTGGTATTTCAGCAGGGATAGGCTTTATTATATTATTTGGAATTACTGCCATTGACAGTATTTTGCTAATAGCCCTAATGAAGAAAAAGATGAATACGACGGGAAATTTAAGACTGGCTATAGACAGTGCCGTAAAAAGCAGAATACGTCCCGTATTGATGATTGCCCTTATGGGTTCCATGGGATTGCTACCTGCAGCCATGTCCAATGGAATGGGTTCAGAAGTACAAAAGCCATTGGCAATTATGATTGTTGGAGGTATTATAATATGTATGCTTTTATCTTTTACTATTTTACCACAAATTTTTTACTTTGCTTACAGAAAGAAGCGAAGAATTAAATCATAAAATAGTAACTTTAAGAAGCAAAAAATTAAAATATGGAGTTGTTATTGATTGAAGATAATAAGAAGATCAGTGAGTTTATGGTCAAAGGGCTGGAAGAAAGCGGCTTTTCGGTAACATTGGTAGAAAATGGAGTTGATGCCAGAAGACGTTTACACGAACCCGGTTGGAATATTATCTTGTTGGATATTATGTTGCCAGATATTGACGGAATGGAATTGTTACAATATATTCGATATAAAAAAATAACTACTCCTGTTTTAGTGATTAGCGCATTGGGAGATCCCGATGATAAAGTTAAAGCATTAAGTTATGGAGCCGATGATTATCTAACCAAGCCTTTCCATTTTAAAGAATTAGTAGCACGAATCTATGCCTTGGACAGAAGACGTAAAATAAATTATGATTTATCTAAGGACATTCTGGTATGTGGAGATTTAAAAATGTATTTGGATGAGCATAAAATTTTAAAAGGAGACAAAGAGATCATCCTTACCATTCTCGAATTCAAATTGCTCAAATTCCTGATGGAAAACAAAAATAAAGTAGTCACTCGCACCCAAATTCTCACCAGCGTTTGGGGAATTAACCATGATATAAACACAAATATAGTAGATGTGTATATTTCCTATTTGCGAAATAAAATTGACGGAGAGGACGAAAAAGATAAAATCATAGAGACCATTAAAGGAAGAGGATACCGTATTAAATCTTTATAAAATCATCAATGAAAATACAAACACGACTAAGCCTACTCAGTTCCGGTTTTTGGGGAATCGTTTTTATCGTGGTTGCTCTCCTTATTTTCGGATTTTACAAAAGAAGCATTGAAAATTCCGTATACAGGAATCTGGAAAAAACTGCTCAAATTATCGGATATTATTTTTTTGAAGAAGACGAAATAAGTGTTAATGAATTTCAGAAAATAAAAAAGCAATACGAAAAAATTAATAATCCGTATTTTGAAATTTATGACGATCAGAACCAACTAAAATACGGAACCGTTCGCGATATATCTGAAAGTCTAATCGATGAAATACGATCCAAAAAAAGACTCACCTTTTCCACCCCAAATTTTTTATGCTACGGGATGTATTATAATGATAACGAAGGAAATTTTGTTATCATCGTTAAAGAGAATAAACATGATGTGTATCAATACATTAATCCCCTAATTGGAATTTTGGTCTCCGCCTTCATCTTAGGATTATTAGTTACCGTTTTATTAAATCGATGGATTGCCCACATAGCCTATCGACCGATACGGGAAGCTATAAATCAGGTAAAGAGTATGTCTCCCGGAGAAAACATGGAATTAAAAACAAGCGGTAAATATGTTAAAGACGAATTGCATGACCTTACCGATACCTTTAACAAACTGCTCAGAAAAATATCCGATTCAATCAAAATACAACAAAATTTTGTCAGCTATGTTTCTCATGAGTTTAAAACACCATTGGCTGCCATACAAGGAAATTTGGAGGTATTTTCCATGAAAAATCGTACCCCCGAAGAATACCATAAGCTCACACAAACACTGATGGAAGAAATACATCAGCTACAAGAAATACTAGATATTTTACTCATCGTATCTGATTTGCGTAAGAATACGGATATTTCAGAACAAATACGCATAGACGAACTTATTTTTGAAATTATAAAACGTGTTTCCGATAAATACCCCGATTGTAGCGATCTTATAGATTATACCTTAGATATAACCACCGAGCATGTAGAACTTCTTTTCATAAACATTGATAAAACACAGTTATTTATAGCATTGTTTAACTTAATCGAAAATGCGGTTAAATTTTCCCAAAGAAAATTAGTACACATTAAGCTCTACAAAAGAGACCAACGATTGCATTTGTTGATACAAGATCACGGAATCGGAATTCCGGAAAGGCAGTTAGATGAAATAAGTCGTCCTTTTTATCGAGCAGATAATACCGGCAAAGTTTCAGGGATGGGAATAGGATTGTCCATAGCATTACGCATATTAGAAAAAAACAATATACACTATACAATTAAATCCGAAGAAAATCAAGGAACTCAAATAACCTTGATATTTAATGGAGTAAATAGAGAATAATTCACAATCGTATTAGTTCAAACTGTTAATTGTTAAGTCAAAAAGTAAGCATTCTTCGGGTAACCGTTAATTTAGTAAGCAAGGTGGAACTGAAATTAATTCGCCGTTCCAAATTATAACGGAAACCCTTCCGTATAGGTTTGAAATTTGTTACAATAGAAGTGAAGTAGGAGAGAAGGATATATTCTTACGATGGGTCTTCCATTTTAAATTTATATTTTGCGAGGTTCATCTTAATTTAAATCCTTACTTTTGAAGTGAATTTTTGAATGAAACGAAGAAACTATATCATGAATAAGTATCAAAACCCATTAGAAAGCCGATATTGTAGTGATGAAATGTTATATAATTTTTCGCCGGAAAAAAAATTTACTACCTGGAGGAAACTGTGGCTTGCTTTGGCAGAAATACAAAAAGAATTAGGCTTGGATATCTCGGATGAGCAAATTAAAGAGCTTAAAGATCAAGTGAACCACATTGACTATGCAAAGGCCAATGAATACGAAAAGAAATTTCGTCATGATGTGATGGCGCATGTACATGCTTATGGAGATGCAGCACCGGCTGCCCGTCCTATCATTCACTTAGGGGCTACTTCTGCCTTTGTAGGGGATAATACGGATCTTATTCAAATACGCGATGGTTTTGAGCTAATAAAGATAAAATTGGTAAATGTAATTAAAGGATTGCATTCATTTGCCCTTACATATAAAGACCATCCGACCTTAGGATTTACACATTTTCAACCGGCACAATTAACAACCATTGGAAAACGGGCCACTCTTTGGTTGCAGTCTGTATTGTTAGATTTGGAAGACTTGGAATTTCGCCTACAAACCTTGCGTTTCAGAGGTGTTAAAGGAACGACGGGTACAGCTGCCAGCTTTAAAGAATTATTTGACGGAGATTTTTCAAAAGTTAAAGAGCTGGATAGGAAATTGTCCGAAAAATTCGGATTTAAAAAAGTTTTTAAAGTAAGCGGGCAGACCTATGACCGTAAAATAGATGCCCAAGTGTTGGAAGTGCTTTCCAATATAGCCCAGTCGGCACATAAATTTACCAATGATTTACGTTTGCTGCAAAGTTTAAAAGAAATAGAAGAACCTTTTGAAAAGAACCAGATCGGTTCCAGTGCTATGGCTTATAAACGCAATCCGATGCGTTCCGAAAGGATTTCTTCCCTAGCTAAATTCGTTATTTCCTTAGCAACTTCACCCGCGATGGTGGCCGCTACGCAATGGTTTGAACGAACGCTAGACGATTCGGCTAATAAAAGATTGAGCATTCCGCAAGCATTTTTAGCAACAGATGCCCTATTGATTATTTGGAATAATATTTTAGACGGCTTGGTTGTATATCCTAAAATGATTGAAAAACATATTAATGAAGAGCTTCCGTTTATGGCTACCGAATATATAATTATGGAAGGAGTAAAAAATGGAGGAGACCGTCAAGAGCTTCATGAAATAATCCGTAAGCATTCCATGGAAGCAGCAAAAACGGTTAAAACAGAAGGAAAGCCCAATGATTTACTTGATAGAATCTTAACTGATGAAAAAATAAATATTGATAAAGAAAAATTGATGCGGATTGTAAATCCATCTAATTTCATTGGTTTTGCACCTGAGCAAACAGAAGAATTTTTAGATGAGGAAGTCAACCCGATATTAGTAAAATACCAACATCTTTTAGGGATAAATTCCGATTTAAAAGTGTAAAATTTATATACTGAACGACCACTAAGGCAGCTGTGATTTAAATAAATAATTTAAACTAAACTAAACTAAATATTTCCATTCGATTTGCTTAGTCTTAAGCAAAATAAAAATATCAGGTTGCCTAGTGGTTTTCAGTGGTGAAAAACAACATCTATCATAATTTTAAGTTTCCGTACCTGTTTCTTTATAAAATTCTTTTAAGAATTTCTCCATAAAACGATGTCTCTCTCTTGCCATTTCTTTGGCAATATCTGTATTCATCAAATCTTTCAACTTCAATAGCTTCTCGTAAAAATGATTGATCGTACAGGATGTATTTTTTTGATAGGAACTGCTTTCTGTATACTCCATAGGCTTTTCTTCCGGATTAAACAATGCACGGCCTTTACTGCCTCCATAAGCAAAAGCCCGGGCTATTCCTATCGCACCGATAGCGTCTAATCGGTCGGCATCCTGAACGATTTTAGCCTCTATAGTGGATGGTGGGGTGTTGTGTCCGCCCTTGTAAGAAACTTCTTGTATAATCTTTAGAATTGATTTTATATAAGTGTCTTCATAACCTAAGGAAGACAATAAGGGATATACCGTTTCTTCAGTACGATCGATTCCATTGTGGAGCTTATAATCTCCAATGTCATGCAACCATGCAGCCAATAAAACCTTCGAACGATCCGCCGGCTCATAAAGCAATATTTTCTCAGCATTGGTCACAACTCTTTCCATATGCCAATAGTCGTGGCCGCTATTATCTTCGAATAGCTTTTTCTTAATATATGTTTGAATGATTTGTATCGATTTCTCTAATTCCATAGCTAAATTTACTATTTTTTAGCAAAATTAATATCCCATAAAATTTCGATTTTGCGATTTGTTCCTAGCATTTGTTCCTGATAAATCTTACAAAGAAGTTCTAAATACTTAATTTTTCCGCTATAAAAAAGCACCCAAATTATTTATGGGTGCTTATTATCGTTTTTAAATTATTTTGATAGATATTGGGTTGGTTATCCGCTGAAGACTCCCATATCGATAAATTTATTTTGTCTATGTTCTACCAATTGGTCTGGAGACATTTTAGATAATTCTTTAAAGGCTTCTAGGACTTGATTTTTAAGAGAATCAAATGCTTTTTGAGGGTTATAATGTGCACCACCCAAGGGTTCTTTAATGATTCCGTCGATGATTCCCAATTTTTGAGAATCTTTCGGTGTTAGGCGAAGATTTTCGGCAGCAACTTCTTTATATTCCCAGCTTCTGAATAAGATAGAAGAGCAGCTTTCCGGGGAAATCACAGAATACCATGTATTTTCCATCATGTATACTTTGTTTCCTACTCCAATTCCTAAAGCGCCTCCACTGGCTCCTTCTCCAATTACCACGCAAATAATAGGCACTTTAATAAGGCACATCTGAGAGATGTTATAGGCGATGGCTTCTCCTTGACCTCTTTCTTCGGCATCTAATCCCGGATAGGCCCCCGGAGTGTCGATTAAGGTCAAAATAGGAATGTTAAACTTTTCGGCAACCTTCATCAAGCGTATTGCTTTTCGGTAACCGTCAGGATTGGGCATACCGAAGCGACGATATTGTCTTTCTTTGGTATTTTTTCCTTTTTGTTGTCCGATAATCATAAAGGTTTTTCCGTCTATTCTTCCTAATCCACCGATCATGGCTTTATCATCCCCGTAATTACGATCTCCGTGTAATTCTATAAAGGTATTGTCCGTAATAGCATTACAATAATCTAAGGAGTAGGGGCGAGACGGATGGCGGGAAAGTTGTACGGTTTGCCAAGGAGTTAGGTTATCGTATATTTGATGTTTGGTATTTTCAATTTTTTTTTCGATTTCTTTACATGCGGAATTTATATCGATGCCGCTTTCAAGACCTAGCTCGATACATTTTTTTAGCTGGTCTTCCAATTCTTTTATAGGCAATTCAAAATCTAAATATTCCATTTTATGAGTATTAGTGACTAAAAAATATACTAACTTTTAAATAAATTAAATTCAAATCTCATTTTTGAAACTACTTAGAAAAGGGTATTTTCAAAAATAATCTTCCAATTAATTACAAATCCAAAATACCTTCGGGTAAAGTCATTGAAATGTATTGGTCAATTTTATTTACTTCAATAATCCAATCATTTATAACGGGAATGTAAATAAATTTATTGTTCGCTAGTTTGATGACAAAAAGAGCTTGTGCGCTGTTGTCATTTATTTCCACGATTTCACCTATCTTTTGCAGATTTTCATCTACTAAAGAAAAATTTATGACCTCGTGATAATAAAATTGCTTTCCTTTCAATTCAGGTAAGGTATCTAAAGGAAGATACAGCTCGGTTCCTATTAAGTCTTGTAAATTGATAGATGAATCTTCAAATTTTACGCGAAGTGAATCTTTAGTATAAAGTTGACATTCATTTAGGAAAAAAGGAACCGGCATTTCATTGATATTAATAAATACCGATTCCAAATTATGGTAAGCTTCAGGTTCATCGGTGTCAATTTTAACTATCAGATGACCCTTTAGACCATGAGGTTTAGTGATTGTGCCTAGATAGTAACAATCTTCTAATCGCATGAATCTATATTAAGCTTTTGGTTCTTCTTTTGTTTCTGCCTGGGCGTCTGTAGCTGCTTCATCTTCTGCGATAATAGCTTCTACTACTTCTTCGGCATCATTGGCTTCCGCTTCTTCTGCTTTTTGTTGTGCAGCAATACGGCTTTCGTTTACTTTTCTTTCCGCTTCAAGCCTTTCTTTCTTCGCTTGTTGTTTGGAAGATGCTAATTTGTCTTTTTTTGCTTGAATGGCTTTTTCTTTTTCTTCCAACCAAGCTTGGAATTTTTTCTCTGCCTCTTCAGCGGAGAAAGCTCCTTTTTTTACTCCCCCGTTTAGGTGCTTTTTCAATAAAGCTCCTTTGTATGAAAGGATAGATTTTGCTGTGTCTGTAGGTAAAGCTCCTTTTTCTAACCAACTAACGGCTCTGTCAACATTTAGTTCGATAGTTGCCGGATTGGTAGTAGGAACATAAATTCCTAATTTTTCGATGTTTTTACCATCTCTTTTTGCTCGTGAATCTGCCACAACAATGTGGAAAACCGGTTTTCCTTTTTTACCGTGTCTTTGTAATCTAATTTTTACTGCCATATTTTTTTGTTTCGGGATCCCGTCCCCATTAATATTAAGTTTGCAAATATACGACTAGTTTTAGTATCACTGCAAATTTTTGTGTATAATTAAATTATTCGGGAGCTTGTTTGCTTTTCGAGAAATGGGCATCCCAACCTTGTGCGTTTAAAGGAATGCGTTGGGTATTGCCTTTGGTTATAAGTACATTTTCTTGATTTTCAGTTGCATGCCCAATGATGGTGAAATTAGGGTTATGTTTGATTTTATCATGATCTTCGATAGGTATGGTAAATAAAATTTCGTAATCTTCGCCGCCGTTTAAAACACCGGTTACAGGATTAATACCAAATTCTTCTGCTGTAGTGATCACTTGGCTGTCCATGGGGATTTTTTCTTCATAAATGGAAAAACCTACCTTGCTTTGTTGTGAAAGATGGATGATTTCTGAAGCCAATCCGTCAGATATATCAATCATTGAAGTAGGATGTATATCCATTTCTTTAAGCAGGGATTTGATTTCTGTACGTGCTTCGGGTTTTAGTTGTCTTTCCAGAATGTAGGTATAGCTTGATAAATCGGGTTGGAGATTAGGATTAACCTTAAATACGGAATTTTCGCGTTCCAAAACCTGCAATCCAAAATAGGCGCCGCCTAAATCACCGCTAACTACGAGAAGATCGTTAGGTTGGGCCCCTTTTCTATAAACGATTTCCTCTTTATGGGCATAGCCAATGGTGGTGATATTTATTACCAATCCTAAATGTGAGGAGGCTGTATCTCCACCTACCAAGTCTATAGAATAATGTTTACACGCCAAATGCATACCTGTATATATTTCTTCCAGAGCTTCTACCGGAAAACGATTGGAAACAGCAATGGAAACTAGTATTTGTTCCGGGGTTGCGTTCATGGCTACTAAATCACTTAATCCGATCACTACTGCCTTATATCCGAGATGTTTTAAAGGAGTGTAAGCTAAGTTAAAATGTATATTTTCCAATAACATATCGGTTGAGACCAATACCTTTTTGTCTTTAGGGTCTAATACAGCGGCATCGTCTCCCACACCTTTTAGGGTAGAAGTATTTTTAGGAATAAAATTATTGGTCAGATGGTCGATAAGTCCGAATTCACCATACTCTGAAATAGAAGTTTTATATGGGTTTTTATTATCAAGCATTTTTTAGGTATCTTTTTTTATTTGAGATTTGATTTTCGAATTTACGGTTTTTCTATGTATATGAAGAAAGGATTGTTTTTCGATTAAAAAAATATTTAATTATGAAATATTATTAGGATTGCAAAAAATATGCTTTTTATGAATGAAAATTCATAAAAAGCTATGTTTTCTTATTTCTATTAAATTAAAAAATCCATTGATTTACAATGGATTAATTTTTGAGGCTG